>PWFM01000214.1 GCA_003553895.1 Syntrophomonadaceae bacterium
CGGTTTTTGCGGGTTTCCCTGCCTTTTGCGGACGGTTCGGCTCTTCACTTTTCCGACATGCGCCGTTTTGGCAGGCTCTGGCTGACCGAAACCGGGCCGGAGCTGCAGGAACTGGTCCTTAAACGGGTCGGCCCAGATATCCTCAATGATTTAGGCTGTGAAGATTTTCTGGCTCTGCTGGAGAAGAGGGCAGGCAGTCGCCTCAAGGCCCTGCTCTTGGACCAGGGGTTCGCCGCCGGTATGGGTAACATTTATACCGACGAATGCCTTTTCCGCAGCGGGATCGATCCCAACCGCCGGGTTGGCGAGCTAAAGGATGGAGAGGCTGAAAAGCTGTACCGGGCCATCCACGAAGTCCTTGCCGAGGGAATTGAATATGGTGGGACCACTTTCCGCGACTACCGCAATTCCAGCGGCGCCCTCGGTGATTTCCAGTCCCGCCTCGCCGTTTACGGCCGCAAAGATGGACTCTGCCGCTGCGGCTCGCCTATCGAAAAAATCAGGGTGGCCGGCAGGGGCACCTATTACTGCCCGCGCTGCCAGCAATAACCGGCCTTTAAATGACCGGACCGGGAGATTTAATTGATTATGTTTATCATCGGCCTGACCGGGGGGATCGCCTCCGGCAAAAGCACGGTTGCGAAAATGCTTGTAGAAAAAGGGGCCTGCTTGATCGATGCCGACCGGCTGGCCCGGGAAGTGGTGGAGCCGGGTCGTCCGGCCTGGCGGGATATTGTCGAATGGCTGGGTGATGCAATACTGCTTCCCGATCGCAACCTGGACCGGGCCAGGCTGGCCGAAATTGTTTTTAACGATCGGAGCAAACTGGAAAAACTGAACCGGATCGTCCATCCCCGGGTGGGCGAGCGCTTTGGGGCGCTGACAGAGGAGATAAAAAAGCGGGACCCCGATGCCGTTGTGGTCTACGACATTCCGCTTTTGATTGAGGCGGGAATGCAAAAGATAGTCGACCTGGTCCTGCTTGTCTACGTTACTCCCGAAATCCAGGCTTCGCGGCTGCAGCAGCGCGACGGGATCAGCCGCGCTGCAGCCGAAGCCAGGATAAAGGCGCAAAAACCGTTGGAAGAAAAAAAAGAGCTGGCCGATGTTATAATTGACAACAGCGGCGCCGAGGCTGAAACCGCCCGGCAGGTGGATCGGTTCTGGCAAAACTTGAAAAAGGAAAAGGGGTTGGAGTAAAAGGAAAGCCCGCTTTTGCGGCGCCGATCCAGCCCCGGACAGGGGAGGTTTTTTTATGCGGGCCGCCGCATTTTCGCTGGCCGGGATTAACCTGAACACTTTAACCGAATACCGCGCCGATCTTACAAGGCTTATAGAGTCAAGCCGCCCTGAACTGGCCGTGCTGCCGGCCTACAGCGCCCTGGCCCTGGGGTTGGGTACGGGGGCTTTCGTGCCGGGGCCCGATTTTCCGGCCACATTCTACATATTTTCCGCCGATATCCAGGGTTGGAACGATATCTTCCTGGAGCTGCACGGCGGACTGGCCCGGGAACAGCGCATCTCCCTGGCGGCGGGCTCTACCATCGAGCTGGATAAGGGTCGCTATTACCATACTGCTTATTGTTTTGACCCGGCCGGAGAACTGTGCTGCCGGCAGAGGCAAACCCACCTGACCCGCGCTGAGCGGGATTACGACTTTGACAGGGGCGAAGAGCTGTTTCTCTTCGATTTAGAAGGGGCGGATGGAAACATTTATAAAACCGGCCTGGTCGTGGGGAATGATGCCCGCCATCCGGAAGTAGGCCGGATCATGGCCTGCCGCGGGGCGGACCTGCTCCTGCACAGCGGCGCCTTAAAGGCCGGTCCCAACTGCTGGCGCCAGGCAGCCGGGATGTGGTCGCAGGTCCAGCAGAACCAGTTTTTTGCCGTGGAAGCCCAGTTTTGCGGCAATATAGCGGGTGAAGAATTTGGAGCCGGATCGGCCCTGATAGCACCCTGTGAAATTACCCCTGAAAGCAGCGGTTACCTGGCCCGGGGGTACCCGGAAACCCCTGTAATTTCCGCCCGCTTTGCGCAAGGGGATCGCCGGCAGATAAAGCAAAAATACCCAATCTTAGACCTGTTAAACCGGGAAGCCTATGCCGGTTTGCTCCACCTCTATTCAGACCGAGAAAAGGGGGAGGAGTAAATGGCCCTGAACGGATTAAAAGCAAACCTCTTCCGGCGTTACCTGACCTGGCTAACACGGCCGGTGCGGATAAAAAAACATCTTTCCAGCACCCTGCCTGTCAAAAAGGATCCGGCCCCGGTCGACCGGCGCCGAATCAGGGCCGCCGCCCTCCAGCTGGAATTCCGCCTGTTTAAAAACCCCCTTGACTACGCGGAGGAGATGTGCCGCCAAACAGCAAAAGCGGCGGCTGAAGGGGCTCAACTGGCTGTATTCCCGGAATATAATAACCTGCAGCTTTTAGGGATGCTGCCCGGCATTGAAAAGGTGGAAGAAGGATCTGAAGAAGATGTTTCCCTGCCTGATCTCTTTCGCTACCTGAGCCCGGTGGTCGAACCCCTGGTCCATACCCTGTTTGCAAACCTGGCTTCAGCTTACGGCCTCTACATTATGGCCGGCAGTTATACCCTGTCCGACCGGGAAGAACTGGTCAACCGCGCTTTTCTTTATAACCCTTCAGGAGAACTTGCCGTGACCCAGGACAAGGTCAACCTTTTGCCCATGGAAGAGGAATGGAATATTAAAAGGGGTAGAAGTTTCTCGGTTTGCGCCACTCCGCTCGGCAACCTGGGTTTTCCGGTCTGCATGGATGCCACCTATTACGAAACCTTCCGGACCCTGGAATTGTCGGGGGCCGATATTGTCCTGCTCCCGATCGCCAACCTGGAAGCATACAACTTCTGGCTGGCCCTGCGGGGTATCTGGCCCCGGGTGCAGGAAAGCCCTGTGTACGGCATTAAAGGGGCCCTGGTCGGAACCGTGGCCGGGTTTAGTTTCACCGGGAAGGCCGGCATTTTTGCCCCCCTGGAACTGACTGCCGGGCGGGACGGGGTCCTTGCTGAGGCCCAATCCCATGATCAAGAGGCAATGGCCGTGGCCGACCTGGATCTCGAAGCCCTGCATGATTTACGCGCAGACCATCCCTGGCGCGACATCAATTTGCCCCTGTACCGCCGCTATTTCCCGGAAATCTATGGCTCTCCTGGCGGATAAGCCCCGGGGCCGCTGCTCTTTATTCCGGAAAGTCCTGCTTATCTTTAAAATCAAGCATTAGGGGCCTGATCTTTTTCCAGGTCGACAAATTCGCCACCGGTAATCTCCGGCAGCTTTTGCGGCGATATGGGGAGCAGGGAATGAGCGGTTCCGGCTGAAGTATAGACCACGTCAAAACGCTGCATGGAACGATCAAGGAAGATGGGGACGCTTTCATCAATATCAAAGGGGCAGACTCCGCCCACGGGGTAGCCGGTAATTTTTTCGACCTCTTCGGGTTTGGCAATTTTGGCTTTGCCCCCGCCAAGCAGGTTTTTAACTTTTTTGTCGCTGATTTTCACGTCTCCCGCCGCTACAAAGAGGCCGTATCTTTCCCCGCAGCGAAACAGGATCGACTTGGCTATTTGGCCCAGTTCCACACCCAGTGTTTCGGCGGCTTCGACCGAAGTTTTGGTCGTCTTCTCATGTTCCAGCGGCATCAGGTTTGGATCAAAACGCTCCAGGTACTTTTTGGCTCTTTTAAGAGCCGGGTTGTCATCCATCTTTATATTCCCTCCTGTTTTTCATAGGCCCGGACTTCTTTTTCCGGGTAACGGCTGAATACAATTACACCCACAAGGATGAACAGGGCTGAAACCGGGCCGGTCAGCTGAATTCCCAGGGGCTGCTCGACCGTGCTGCCAAACAGCTGAAGCAGCCCCCCGGTAATTACCGTTGATAAGCCCAGGGCCAGCTTTAAAATGAAACCCTGGGCCCCGAAATACATCGCTTCGCGCCGCTGGCCGGAAAGCTTGACCTCCATGTCTGATACCGCGGCCACGATTGCCTCCGGCACGATAAAAATTACCGCCAGCGGCAGACCGGCCAGGGCCATTAAGACGTAGCCGAAAACTTCGGGGGTAAGTCCAAGGACGGGCCGGCCGAGGAAGTAGAAGAGGGGCAAAAGTACCGTAAAAGAGACCAGGGCGAACATCATTACCGCCTTCAGGCCGATTTTTTTTGACAGGATATTTACGACCGGGAAAAAGAGCAGGGCCACAACAAAGGCCAGCCCAAAATAGATCGAAGCTTCGTCTTCAGTGCCGCCCAGAAGGACGGTCACATAAAGGGGCAGGTTTAAGGTGATAATATTGAAACCCAGCCAGAAAGTAACATTGCCGACCAGGTAAATGACAAAAGCATGGTTTTTGAAAGTAGTCTTAATCGCTTCCACCAGGCCCAGGGTGGCCGGTTTGGCCGCGGCATAATCGCGTTCCTTGATTAAAAGCGGCAGGTAAAGCAGGACCAGGCCTACCAGAGCCAGGGCCCAGACCATACCGTGAAATCCGATCATGCCAATTAAAACTCCCGATCCGATCAGGGCCAGGCCGACTCCGAGGAGCATGAAGACGGCCCTGAAAGTAGCCAGGTCAACCCGGTCCTTGTTGCCGCGGGCCAGTTCCGGCAGCAGGGCCAGGTAGGGGGTGACATATCCCGTAAACAGGGTGAAATAAATACCCAGAAGGACAGCCAGGTAAACACTGTTCAGAGCGGAAGTTTCCGCTACCGGCGGGTAGAAGAGGAGCACAAACACCACGGCGTAAGCAACCCCGCTGAAGAGCATAAACGGCATCCTTCGACCCAGGCGCCCCCGGTAGTTATCAGACCAGCGGGCGATAACGGGATCGGCGACGGCGTCAATGGCCCGCCCCAGGAACATGATGATGCCGAAGGCAAAAGGCGGCATCAAAGCCTCGACCCCCTCCAGGGGGCTGGTGATGTAATAGTAGAAAAGCCAGGTAATCAGGACCCGGTCAATCAGGCTGAAGCCGCCCGATCCGGCCCCGTAAAGAATTTTACCCCACAGGGGAAGCTGTTTTAGTTCTCCCATCTGGATATCACCCTGCCTTATTTAATATTTTGCTTGATGGCCCAGGCTAAAAAGCCCGCCCCGGAGGCGAATGCGGCCCCGGTGGAAACCCGGCCGGTTTCGGGATGGATGCTTTCGCAGAAAAACCCGTTGTCCATTTCTGCCCGTTTCAAAAAATCCTCACCTCCGGCCTTGCAGGCCAAAAGATCGTTACAGGCGCCCATCGGCCAGGGATTTTCAGCATGCATGGAGCCGGCCTCTTCATAATTACAGCCCTGGTGAAAATACTTATTGTTAAATGACCGGATCCAGCGGACCGTATTCTTAAAAACGGTATCTTCGATGGAACAGAACCCATAACAGGCAAGAAGCTGCAGGCTGCCGGGCGGATTGTCGTAGAGGGTAAACCGGCCCTTTCCGTCCACGGCCCAGGCAAACATGATCCCGAAGGGGCCCTGGACCATGCAGTGATCGTAGATGGCCTGCATCAATTCCCGGCTCAGGATCCCGAAATCGCTCTTGTGGGCCCATAACTCTTTGGCCTGCAGCTCCGCCAGGAAATCAAAAGAGCTTTGCAGCAGGACATTGTTATAAGTGAGGTAAGGGTAAGAGACCGGGTCATCGGAGGGGCTGAGGAAGGTGCTGTAGAGCCCCGAATGCGGGTCGAAGCGGTCGAAAGCTTTTTCGACCAGGATATCCAGGCCTTCAGTAACTGCCTGTTCTTCCAGGATAGAGTGGTCTTCATTGTTGTCCATGTACTGTTTGAGGGCGATAAAAAAAGCGGCCAGTTCGTCCAGTTCAAACCCGGGATAAAGAACGGTGCCGTTGATATAATGGGCATGATCTCCGGCATTCTTGATATGGCGCCGGTAAACATTAAGCAGCAGCTCCCTGGCCCTGTCCGGGTCTACGGTCAAAATGGAAGGGAAACTCCACAGGAATGTGTCCCGGCTCCAGAAGGCGGAGCTCACGTAATAGCGGGGGCTGCGGGAAGTTACCGGGACCAGGTCTTCGCTGTCCAGGGAGCGGGCCAGGGAATAGAAATAGCAGAAAAACAGGTTCCGGTTCATCAGCGCGGCCAGCTTATCATCTTCAAGGTTACCCTGCCTGGTTTCAAGCCACTGCTCGGTATGCTGCCACAGGGAAGCAAACCCGTGCCTTCTCAGGTCCACTGTGCTTGTCCCCGCCCCGTCGGCCTCGAGGTTTACGGCTCCAAACAGCCTGGTCTCGAAATCCTCACCCGGGGCCAGCTCAATACTATGCATAAACTGAAAACTGCCATCTTCCCGGTCGTGCTCCCATTTACCGGCCGGCTCGACAGCCAGGGCCAGGGCGGCCAGCGGCAGCCCTGAAGAAGCCTCCAGGATCAGGCTGCCGGTCCAGCGATCATAGTAGAGGTTATTAACGCCGCTCACGGGCTTGCTCTTAAAAACAATATAGTTGAAGCCTGCCCAGTTCCCCTGCCAGCCAATCCTGGCCGCAAGGGGTTTGCTGCTGTTATTTTTGAACTTAAGCCGGTAGCAAAACCCTTTAAAACCGGGCGGGGCAAAAACTTCGCCTTCCGCAGACCAGCTGTCTCGCTTTAAACTGAATGAGGGAACCCAGTCGAACTGGTAACGCCAATCAAGCTGACCCTCCATTTCCTCGTTTTCTTCGTCAATTTTGATTGCCGGTTTCAGCAAGGGCGCTTCTTCGTTACCGGAGAACTCCAGCAAACCCTTTTGATCAAGGCGCAGGACATTCAAGGAAATGATTCCTCCGGCAGGGCTGATATGAGGAAGCGAAACATACTCGTTGCCGGTAAGAAACAATTCTTCGGGATCGGTGATCTCATCGGGAACGGTCAGCAAATGATCGGGCTCGGGGTTCTGGCTCATTCTTTTTCCTCCTTGCAAAGCAGTTGGAGCCTCAATTAATCTGGTCATCGCGACCCCATACCATTTCGCCTTACCCTGCATAAAACCCTTTTTCATTTGTTTTTTTGGCCCGGATGATAAACCTTCATGCTGTTCCGTTTAAAATTGTAATCAATGCCACTGTCCATAATCAGGCCGGAAACCGGCTTATATTGCCGGCAAAATCCTTGACGAAGATGCCATTAACCCTTATAATCTTTAAAGGCAGAAGAATAGAATATGTCGGGATGGCGGAATTGGCAGACGCGCACGGTTGAGGGCCGTGTGGTTAACACCATGGGGGTTCAAGTCCCCCTCCCGACACCAAAAAGATGCACTAAGTCAGGGTAAAAATTAACCCTGACTTAGTGCTTTTCTTAAAATAACGGGGACGGTTCTAATTATTCCAGATGAAATACGAAATAATGGGGACGGTTCTAATTATTCCTATGTTAAAATAACTACAGGTAAATTAGAATCCTGACTATCTGAAAAAGCGGAGGAGAAATATATGCCAAGAACAGCCAGAGAAAAAAGCGATAGCGGATGTTACCATATTGTTATGCGCGGTATCAATCGTCAGGTGCTTTTTAAGGATGATCAGGATTACCGCCAGTTTTTAATTATATTGCGCCGGTGCAAGGAAAATTTGGGGTTAGAGGTACTCGGGTGGTGCTTAATGAACAATCACGTCCATTTGTTACTTAAAGAAGGAAGTGAAAATATTTCTGATACAATGAAGCGTATCGGAGTTAGTTACGCCCGGTATCATCATGCAAAGTATGACTGTATAGGGCCTCTTTTCCAAGATCGTTTTTACAGTGAAGCTGTTGAGGATGACACCTATTTGTTGACGGTTATTCGTTATATTCACCAGAATCCTGTGAAGGCAAAATTAGTGCATTTACCTTCTGACTGGAAGTGGAGCAGCTGTCCTGGTTATTACGGTAAGAAGGTTACCCCCTCTAATCTGCTCGATCCCGTTTTGATTTTTAACATCATGCATGCTGGTGACCAGGAAAAAGCGCAAAAAATGTTCAAAGCATTCAACGAAGCATCGAATGAGGACCGCTGCCTGGATTACACAGAAAAAAGGTTTTATACTGATGAAGAAATAAGAAAGATGATTTATAAACTATTCCCGGAAATAGGGCAACAAGAATTTAAAAGCCTTCCCAAAAACATGCAGAAAAAGATTATAAAACAAGTAATCTCCATAGATGGTGTTACCCAGAGCCGGACTGCGAATATTATTGGAGTATCCCAGGGCTATATATCGAAGATGGGAAAGTAAATGGAATAATTAGAACCGTCCCCAATATTCCAAGATGGGAAGGCAGCTGGAATAATTAGAACCGTCCCCATTATTTTAGAGGCTGCGGGTGGTGATGATATCTGAACCGGTGCCGAGAATGTCTTTTATAACTACGGCGCCGATTTCTACCGGGCCTTCGATTTCCACCCTGGAGATTTCCTCAAGGGCCGGGAACACCAGGTCTTTTGGGATGGGCTTGCTGGTTTTTACGGGCACTCTCGGCAGGGGGGCATTGTGGATGGCTACGGTCGATGTTACTGTCCGGGTCGGGTTGGCGTATTCATCATAAGCGTAATCAACTCCGAGCTTGCACTGCTGGCCGCGCACAGATAACTCTCCCGGTTGGTCCGGTTTTTCTTTAACCTGCATTTTGCAGCCCAGGGGGCAAAGAATGCAGATCATTTCTTTGGTTTCCATGGTTAGCTTTTCCCCTTCTCCAGTTCAACGGTGAGTTCTTTAAAGCTGTCTTCCGGCAGGTCTTCACGCTTAATTTTTAAGACGATCATTTCCCCCGGTGTGAGGACTTTTTTCTTCGCTGTTTTGACCGTTTGGCCGTCGGCCCTGGCCAAAAGAGTAGTGTTTTGATGGTGCCCGTCGCAGCGCATATACAGCTCGATGCCTTCATTCATCAGGGTGGTCCTGATCTTGTGGGGGACGATGTAATTAATGCCCTTACCCGGTTTGGTATGGAAGCTGTATCCGGCCTCCGGTTCTTTGCCCTGCCGCTTGATATAGTCGGCGGCGCCCCGGCCGGCTTTGTAACTTTCATCGGTAACCCAGTCCACCAGGTCGTGGACATGGACCACGTTGCCGCAGGCAAAAACACCCTTGATTTCGGTTTCCATAGCTTCATTGACCACCGGCCCGCCGGTTGAGGGGTGTAATGAGACCCCGGCGCCCATGGATAGTTCGTTTTCGGGGATCAGGCCGCGCGAGAACAAAATAGTGTCGCATTCCAGTTCCCGTTCGGTCCCTTCAATGGGCTGTTTGTTGCGGTCGGTTTTAGCGATGGTAATACCTTCGACCCGGTCTCTGCCCCTGATATCGGTTATGGTGTGCTCAAGCAGCATGGGAATATTATAATCCTCCACGCACTGGACATAGTTCCGGACCAGGCCTTCCGAGTACGGTTTACGCTCAATTACGGCCACCACTTCGCCCCCTTCCCAGACAATGCGGCGGGCCATGATCAGGCCGATATCGCCGGACCCGAAGACAACCACTTTGCGACCGACCATGTAACCTTCGATATTGACCAGGCGCTGGGCGGTGCCGGCTGAAAAAATCCCGGCCGGCCTGGTGCCCGGGGTGCTGATTGCCCCGCGGGTTCTTTCCCGGCAGCCCATGGCCAGGACTATGGCCCCGGCCTGAACCGTGTTGAGCCCGTCCTGGTTGTTAATGTAAGTAATCTGGCGGTCCTTGTCGACAGAGAGGACCATGGTATTTAGTTTGCAGCAAATCCCTTTTTCCCTGAGCTGATCAATAAAGCGCTCGGCGTACTCCGGCCCGGTCAGTTCTTCCCTGAACTGGTGCAGGCCGAAACCGTTGTGGATGCACTGCTGGAGGATGCCGCCCAGTTCGTGATCCCGTTCGATGACCAGGATGTCATCAACGCCTTTTTCCCTGGCTGCTACAGCAGCGGCCATCCCGGCCGGACCCCCGCCGATAATAACCAGGTCGTGGTAACTTTTACCCGCCTCCGGTTCTTTTAAGCCCTGCGCTTCCGCGGGGCAGTTTTGCCCGGTTCCGCCGGCTGCGGCGGTTTCGGTTTTTTTACCCTTGGTTGGCCCGGTGAGAATGTAAGAACCGGGGTTATCCTTGTTAATCTCTTCAGGCTCCAGGCCCAGTTCCCGGGCCAGGATATGGATGACCCTGGGACCGCAGAATCCGCCCTGGCAGCGCCCGCCGCCCGGGCGGGTTCGTTTTTTAATCCCGTCTACCGTCCTGGCGCCAACCGGCCCTTCAATAGCGCTGACGATCTCACCCTCGGTAATGCTTTCGCAGCGGCAGATAATTTTTCCAAAGCGGGGGTCTTCTTTGATCAGGGCCTCTTTTTCGTCCTGGTTAAGGTTCATGAAGGGGGTATGATTTTTGGCCGCCGGCCGGTAGTTATTGTTTTTTTCCAGCCTCCCGGTTTTTCCAGTCAAAAGCCCGGCAACGTATTCGGCAATCGCCGGGGCGGAGACCAGTCCCGGAGAGTCGATCCCGGCTACGTTAATAAAACCGGGCGTTTCTTTAGTTTCCTCGATAATAAAATCGCCCCTGGTCGATTTTGCCCTCAGGCCGCTGAAAGAGGTGATCACCTTGTGGAAGGGAAGATCTTTTTTAATCTTTTCGGCGTTTTTGCGCACAAAATCCAGACCGAAGGCCGTAGTTTCCGTGGCTTCCCTGGAATCGACCGTTTCTGCGTTGGGACCGATGATCAGGTTGCCGTGGGCGGTTGGCGCTATCAGGACCCCTTTACCGAGCCTGGTGGGGCAGGGGAAGAGGACGTGCCTGGCATAATGGCCTGTTTTTTTGTCCAGGAGAAAGTACTCCCCGCGGGTTGGTTTAATTTGAAAGTAAGACGGATTGACCATCTCGTTAATCCGGTCGGCGTAAAGCCCGGCTGCATTAATGACATGTCCGGCTTCGATTACTTCGCCGCTGCACTGTATTTTAAACTTATCGCCAAGTTTGGTGATCGCCTCTACCGGGCAGTTGCGCCTGATTTCCACACCGCTGGCAGCGGCGCTTTCACCCAGGGCGATAGCTAAAAGGTATGGATCGGTAATCCCGGCTGTGGGGGCATAAAGGGCGCCCACGGCATCTTCATTCAAGCCGGGTTCCATTTTATGCAGCTTTTCCCTGCCCAGCAGTTCCAGGCGGGGGACCCCAAAAGAGCGCCCTCTTTCGTAGAGGCCGCTTAAGGTTTCCATCTCTTCATCGCAGAAGGCAATGACCAGGGAACCGTTCTGGTGAAAAGGCACATTTAGTTCCCGGCACAGGCTGTCGTAAAGCCGGTTTCCTTCTACATTGAATCTTGCCTTGAAGGTGTCCGGCTCGGGGTCAAAGCCGGCGTGGACGATGGCGCTGTTGGCCTTGGTGGTCCCGTTGGCCAGATCGCTGTCCTTTTCAATCAAAACCAGGCGCAGGTTATACTGGGCCAGTTTTCTTGCTATGGCAGCGCCGATAATCCCGGCGCCGATTATTGCGACATCAAACATGCTGAACCTCCCGAGATCTAAATATTTATTCCAACTCGTTGATAAAGGCTTCCAGCCGATCCAGTCCTTCGACGATGTAATTTATGGAGGTGGCAAAGGCCAGGCGGGCATAATCAGGACTGCCAAATCCCCGGCCCGGCACTACGGCGACGTTTCTGTTTTCCAGGAGGAGACGGGCAAAATCATCGCCGTTTTCAATCAGGTTGCCCTGGAATGATTTGCCTACGGCGCCGGATAAATCGACGAACATGTAAAAGGTGCCCTCGGGCTTAAGCGCTTGCAGACAGGGCAGGTTATTGATGCGATCATACATGTAGCGGCGGCGCTCATCGAAAGCGAGCCTCATTTCCTCGACACATTCCTGGCTTCCCAGCAGGGCTGTCTCCACCGCTTTTTGGGCGATGGAATTGGGGTTTGAAGCGTTCTGACTTTGGATGGCCGACATTACCCCGGCAATTTCGACAGTTGAGGCGGTGTAACCAATTCGCCATCCGGTCATGGCATAGCTCTTCGAAGCTCCATTGACAATAATTGTCAAATCCTTGATTTTATCATTAAACGAGGCTATGCTGTAGTGCCTGGCTTCGTCGTAGACTAATTTCTCATAAACCTCATCGGCAATCACATAGATGTTATGCTCACAGCAAAAATCCGCCAGGGCCTGCAGCTCTTTTTCGCTGTATACCTGGCCGGTGGGGTTGGTGGGGCTGTTTAAAAGCAGAGCTTTTGTTTTGGCGGTGCGGTATTTTTCCAGGTCCTGCACGGTTGCTTTTAGATTGTTTTCCACGCCGGTCTCGACCGCTACCGGAACCCCGTCGTTTAGCTTTACCAGCTCCGGGTAGCTGACCCAGTAGGGAACCGGGATTAATACTTCATCCCCGGGGTTAAGGAGGGTGCCCAGGACATTAAACAGGGAATGCTTGGCCCCGTTGCTGACTACTATCTGGGCGGGGCTGTAATCCAGCCCCTGGTCTTTTTTCAATCTATAACAGATGGTTTTTTTAAGCTCCAGGGTGCCCGATGCGGGAGTATAGCGAGTATGTCCCTCATTGATCGCTTTTATAGCGGCTTCCCTGATATGGACAGGAGTATCAAAATCCGGTTCGCCGCCCCCAAAGCCAATTACGTTGATGCCCTGCCTGAGCATATCTTTGGCCTTGTCATCGATTATCATAGTTGGAGAAGGGCTAACACCCAGAGCCTTTTTTGACAACATCAGAGCTTTTTTTGATATCATATTTTACTTCACCCCTTCTAGTGGATACAACTCAATATTTTATCATGAAATAAAGCGGGATGGTAAGCTGATCTTAAAAAAATGAAGAAGTTGGCGGAATTATTTTCGCTCAGATAATTTTATATCCACATAGGAAGGAGGAATCCACAGGAGATCATTGTCCAGCAGCTGTTCGGGATTGACCGGGTTGCAGCCGAGGTTGACTTCCCAGTGCAGGTGGGGGCCGGTGGCGAAACCGGTCATGCCCACCGTGCCAATTATTTCTTCCCGTTCCACGGTTTGCCCTTTCTCCACCTCGATGGAATCGAGATGCATATAGGTGCTGGAGAGGCCAATGCCGTGATCGATAATCACGGTTTTTCCTCCCGAGAGCAGGTCTTCTGCCAGCCGGACAATACCGCGGTTGGTAGCTATAACCGGGGTGCCCGTTTCCGCGGCAATGTCGATCCCCGCATGCCGCCGCGGTGGATTATTGTTGATAATTCTGATCGCCCCGTATTCAGAAGTAATCCTTCCTTCCAGGGGCGAAGCAAAGCGGTTTAGCCACAGGGGCCGGGGTTCGCTTTCGTCCCGCGCCTTCCTTACTTTCTCCCGGTCTTCTGCCAGGCGTTCCGCCGTCCAGCCTGTGGTTACGTGGGCGGGCATGCTGAAGGAGGAGGTCTGGAATTCCTTCTCGCTCAGGTGTACTGTTGCCTCAAAGCTTAAATTGACCCTGTCGGGATTGCGGGCCTCGATGCTGATCCCGTAATTACCGGGATCGCTCTCGTAGCATACCCCAATAATGGCATATAAGAGGTTGCCGACCCGGTAGAAGTCGGAGGTCGTTCCCGGGAAATCAAAATCAATTACCACCTCGGCTTCAGCGGGGACCGGGCTTACTTCTAAAACCAGGAAATTGCCCGGGTCCGGTTCCGCAGGATGTATTATGACCTGCTCTTCAGGCGAAGGTTCAGGCTTGGAGATGTAGAGGGGGTAGGCTTCTTCGGGATCGGAAACCGGAGCCGCCGCCGGACCTGCCAGGCCATTTTGAAAGATCAGAACAGCGCTGATAACCATAAAACAGGCGATGATCAGGAATAGAAGACATTGTCCCTGTTTAAACTTCATCATATCCCTCCGGCAGCAGTCCTGTCTTCGACCTTGTTATAACTAATTTAGCATAAAAAGCAGGATAGGGACACCCTCTGTAGAAAAGTTATTTACCGGTGGGGCCTTTTTTTGGGTTTGCCTGAAGAGCTCTGCCCGATGATAGGGGAGGCAAGTTTACACTTATTCAATTAAGATCGATTTGGCTCTTTCAAGGGAGGTGCAGGCTTTGGCCCACACATTTACCGCTCTCCTGGAATATTTTGGCGCCCAGGATACGATCTGGTGGCGGCTGTTAATATCCGCCCTGATTTTTCTAGTTGTCCTGCTCGTAAGAGGGATATTTACCCGTTTCATTTTTTATATGATCCTCAGGTTTACCCGTAAAACAAAAACTGATCTTGACCGGGCCGCCTTGTTAGCCTTTGAAGGCCCGCTGAAAAGCTTCTTCATCGCTGTCGGCCTCTATTTAGCCCTGTTTTACCTGCCCCTGCCGCCGGTCTTAATAGCTTTTATCTCTAATTTGTTTCGTTCGGTCGTGATTATTCTTCTTGCCTGGGGCTTTTATAACCTGGCGGGCGGAGAAGCTTACAACGAGGTTAGCGACAAGATGAAGCTGGACCAGAGCCTTTCCCTGTTTGCCTCCAAGGCATTAAGGGCGGTCATTATTGCACTGTCTGTAGTGATCATTGCCCAGGAATGGGGCTATGATGTCAGCGGGCTGGTAGCCGGGTTGGGCCTGGGCGGACTGGCCATCTCCCTGGCTGCCAAGGATGCGGTGGCCAACCTGTTCGGAGGGGTAATTATAATCATGGATAGACCGTTTACCTGCGGCGACTGGATTTTAACCCCGAGCGTGGAAGGGACCGTGGAAGAGATGAGCCTGCGCAGCACCAGGGTGCGCACCTTTGCCAACGCCCTGGTTACAGTGCCCAATGCGATCCTCGCCAATGAAGCGGTAACCAACTGGACCAGAATGCAAAAAAGGCGGGTTTCTTTTCACCTGGGAGTTACCTATACCACGCCCCGGCAAAAGCTGCAGAACTGTGTGGATAAAATCAGGGACCTGCTGGAAAACCATCCCGAAGTGCATCCCGACCTGATCATGGTCCGGTTTGACCACTTTGGCAGCAGCAGCCTCGATATCTTTATCTACTTTTTTACCCATACTAAAGTTTGGACTGAGTTTCTTTCTGTTAAGGAAGAAATTAATTTTAAGATCATGGAAATACTGGAGGGCGAAGGGGTTTCAGTAGCCTTCCCCAGCCGCAGCATTTACTTTGAAAACAAGTTGGAAGCGGAAGCCGGCCTCCCGGATCATAATAACTAAAAACCCTGCTCTTGATTCTATCGGATAAAAAATGCCGCCCGCTTGTGACGGACGGCATTTTTGCTGCCTCGTTGTTACACTCTCTACCCCGGTCCTTTTGTTTCCGGGTTTTTATTTGTCCTGGCCTTTTTTCCAGTCGCTGAGGAATTTTTCAATGCCGATATCGGTCAGGGGGTGTTTAAACATCTGCTCCAGGACCTTAAAGGGCAGGGTGGCAATATGAGCGCCGGCCAGGGCGACCGCCGGGACATGCTCCGGGTGACGAATGCTGGCGGCGATAACCTCGCAATCAAGGTCATGCAGGTCGATCATATCGACGATATCGCGCACCAGTTCCACCCCGGTCTGGCCGATATCATCGAGCCGCCCCAGGAAGGGACTGATATAGGCGGCGCCGGCCCGGGCGGCCAGCAGGGCCTGGTTAACTGAAAAAACCAGGGTAACATTAACCCGGATTCCCTCTGTGGAAAGGGTTTTAACCGCCCGCAGCCCTTCGGGCATGACCGGGATCTTGATCACCACGTTGTTATGCACTCCCGCCAGTTCCCGGGCTTCCTTGACCATGCCTTCATAATCCATGGAAATAACTTCGGCGCTGATCGGACCGTCCACATATTTACAGATGGTGGGCAGGATCTTGCCAAAATCCTCATTTTCCTTGGCGGCCAGGGACGGGTTGGTGGTAACACCGCAGATCACGCCCCATGCGGCCGCTGTTTTAATTTCCTCGACATTGGCTGTATCCAGGTATAGTTTCATTATCTTAACCTCCAGGTAAAATTTATTGTACCGGCCAAAAGGGCGCTTCGAGTTCCAGCGCGCTTCCGGCTGCCACTTAAGTATTCTCCTTTCAGGCATAATTCCCTGCTGCAGGGCTTTTGCCATTTTTCTGTGATTTGCCAGAAAAGATCAGGGCTGTTAGAATAAGTTGAAAGGGTGGTGAGCGGCGATAAAAGAACTTGAAGCAGCCCGCAAACAGCATCCGGAGAAGTTTGCTCACACAGACGGTATTTTTGACCGGGTCAGCCCCGGGGATCGTATTTTTATAGCTACCGCCTGCGGCGAACCGCAGTACCTGGTGCAAAAATTTGTTGAACACGTGCAGTCGAACCCCAAAGCCTTTTTTGACACCGAAATTCTCCATGTCTGGACCCTCGGAGTATCGCCATACACCGATGAGAAGCTGAAAAGCACCTGCCGGTCCAACTCCTTTTTTGTCAGCCATAACATTCGCCAGGCAGTCAATGAAGGCCTGGCAGACTATACCCCCATTTTCCTGGCCGACATTCCGGCCATGTTCCGCCGCCGCCAGGTCAAGGTAGACGTGGCCCTGGTGCAGGTCTCTTTACCGGACAAGCACGGCTACTGCAGCCTCGGGGTCAGCCTTGATATTACCCGGGCCGCCGTGGAAAATGCCGACCTGGTAATCGCCCAGGTTAACTCCTACATGCCCCGGGTGCACGGCGACACCTTTATTCACTTATCTGATTTTGATTACCTGGTCCCGCACAATGAACCGATCCTGGAATACAGTCCTCCGCCCCCGGAGCAGGATATTGTTGAAGCCATCGGCCATTATGTAGCGCAAATCGTGGAAGACGGTGATACCATCCAGGTCGGATACGGGGCCCTGCCCGATGCCATCCTTTCCTGTTTTCATGAAAAGCGCCGCCTCGGCGTTCATACCGAGCTTCTAAAAGACGGCCTGATCGACCTGGTCAAAAAAGGGGTGGTCGACAACAGCATGAAAAGCAAGGACCGGGGCAAGCTGGTGGCCTCTTTCTGCATGGGCACCAGGGAAACCTATGACTTTATCAACGATAACCCGGCGGTCCAGTTCAAAGAGATCGCTTATACCAATAACCCGATGGTCATCGGGGAACAGGAGCATATGACGGCCATCAATACAGGCCTGGAGATAGACCTGAGCGGGCAGGCTTCCACTGAATCGATCGGCAGCACTTTTTACAGCGGCATCGGTGGACTGGCCAACTTCATGCGCGGTTCGGTCATGGCCCCCTACGGCAAAAATATCCTGGCCATGCAGTCGACTTCCCGGGACGGCAGCCATTCCAGAATTGTGCCGGCCCTGCAAGAAGGGGCGGGGGGAACCCTGACCCGCGGCGACCTCTTTTATGTGGTCACAGAATACGGCATTGCCTTTCTGCACGGTAAAAATATCCGGGAAAGGGCCATGGCCCTGATTTCCATTGCCCATCCCAAATTCCGGTCCTGGTTGATAGAAGAAGCCAAGAAGAGAAAGATTATTTACAAGGATCAGGCTTACATGCCCGGCGAAAAGGGTGATTACCCGGCTCATCTGGAAACATACCGGACCACCGGTCGCAACGTCCGGATCTTTCTGCGCCCCGTTAAGATCAGCGATGAAACCATCATCAAAGATTTTTTCTATTCTCTGTCGGATAAGAGCATTTACCAGCGGTTCCTTACCGTCAGGCGTCAGCTGTCGCACGAAGAACTGCAGAAACGCTTTGTAGTGATCGATTATACCAGCGAGATGGTAATCCTGGCTGTAAAACGCTACCTGGGCCAGGAAGTAATTACCGGTATCGCCCAGTACTGTATCGGCGAAAATAACCTTTCCGCCGAAGTCTCGAGCGTGGTCCGGGACGATTTCCAAAATAAAGGCATCGGATTTGAACTGCTCTCTTCCCTGGTTACGGTGGCCAAAAAACAGGGGCTGCATACTTTTACAGCCGATATCCTGCCCGACAACACCTCCGTTTTCCGCTTGATTGAAAAACTGGGGCTCGAATTTGACCGCAGGTGGGACGGCGGTTTGATTCATATTGTTATCTACCTGAAGTAAATTTTGCATCCGCTTTAAGCGATTAAGGAATAGAATTTGCGCCTCTTAAGGCGCTGATGCCGGCGGGGAATGATAAGATGGCTTTTGAGCTGAAAGAAGAAACAATTTCTGCATTGCGCGATTACTATACTGCTGAAGGGTCAGCTTTGCGCTGGCCCCATGTTTTTGCCCTGCCTGCCTGGCTGGAGAGCTGGTGGGATGCCTTTGGAGAAGGCTATAACCCCTGCCTGCGCTCGGTTCATGCAGATGGTCTTTTAATCGGCCTGGCGCCCCTGATGGAAAGAGAAGGGGAGCTGCGCCTGATCGGCAGCAGCGATGTCTGCGATTATCTCGATTTTATCATCCGGCCCGATCGGGAAGAGGCCTTCTTCCAGGCCCTGCTGCCCGGCCTTAAAGAAGAAGGTTTTAAGCGGTTAACTTTAGAGGCTCAGCGCCCGGATGCCTCTATTTTTAAAAGCTTTGCCGCAGAGGCCGGCGGAAGTGATTTTCCGGCGCGCCTTGAATTTAGGCGTGAAAATGAAGCCTTTGAACTGTTCCTTCCCGGATCCTGGGAAGATTACCTGGCCCGTTTGAGCAAGAAACAGCGTCACGAAGTGAGGCGCAAACTGCGCCGCCTGGGTCGCGAGACCAAAAGCTACGATTACCATGTTATTGAAGAATACGGGGCGGTCCGGGATTTTATCCCCGTTTTTTTTGAACTGCTGCAGGATCATCCCGAGAAAGCCGAATTTTTGACGCCCGGCATGGAACGCTACTTCCGGGCCCTGATCGATAATATGGCCGCAGCCGGACTGGCCCGGTTCGGCCTGCTTGAGATTGACGGCAGTAACGCCGCTGCCGTCCTTTACTTCGATTACCGGGAAAGAATCAACCTCTACAACAGCGGTTTTCTCTCCGCCTATCGCCCCCTGAGCGCCGGCCTTCTCTCCAAGGTGCTGTTGATCAAGGAGGCCATTGAACGGGAACGCCGGGTTTATGACTTTTTGCAGGGACGGGAAGTATATAAAAGCCGCCTGGGCGGCATTGCCGTCCCGGTTTACAGGGTCACAGTTAACCTGTAAGCCTTTCTGCCGGAGCGGGCCCAAAAGGCGGGCATAGTTTTAAAGAGGAGCAAATTTACAGGCCGGGAGTTGGATCTTTGATGCAGCTGGCAGTTTTGAGCATTCACAGCTCCCCGCTGGGCCGGGCGGGAGGAAAAGATACCGGGGGGATGAGCACGTACCTGCGCGGGCTCTCCCTGGCCCTGGGCCAGCGGGGCCACCGGGTGGATCTTTTTACCCGCAGGGTAGATCCCGGCGCAGAAACCGTTTGCCGGCTCGGCCCCAATGTTCGCCTGATCTGTCCCGACGACGGGCTTGGGGAGCTGGACAAGAACCTCCTTTACCCCCACTGCCCTGAAGTGGCGGAAAGTATTGTTAGGTTTAGCAAGAGCGATCGCTGCCAGTACGATTATATTTTTAGCCACTACTGGTTATCCGGCGTGGCCGGCCGCATCCTCAAAGAGCGCTGGCATATTCCCCACCTGATCATGTTCCATACCCTGGGCCGGGCCAAGAACGAGACCTCGCCCGGCGAAAACGAAAGCGCCCTGCGCCTGCAAACAGAAGCGGACCTGGCCCGGAACTGCGATCTGCTTGTGGCTTCGGCAGGAGGGGAAAAAGAGCGGATGGTCGAATATTTTGATCTCAGACCGGAAAAAGTAGCTCTGATCCCCTGCGGTATAGACCGCAACCTGTTTTACCCCTATGACCGGCAGGGCCGCCTGGCGGCAAAAAAACAAACGGGTCTCCTGGGGGACGGTAAAACGATTCTGGCGGTGGGGCGGATCGAGGCGGTGAAGGGTTTTTATCTGTTGCTCGATGCCGCAGCCCTGCTGCCTGCACAAGATAACTTTGCAGTAGTGATCGCCGGAGGAGAGGGCAGGAACAAAGCCCTGAACGCCGCTTTAAAAGAAAAAGCCCGCCAACCGGGCCTGGACGGTAAAGTGCGTTTTGCCGGCATCATCGAGCATGAGCGGCTCCCCCTGTATTATAACGCCGCCGATGCCGTCGCAATAACTTCCCATTATGAAAGCTTCGGCCTGGCGGCCCTGGAAGCGTTAGCCTGCGGCACCCCGGTGGTTGCTTCTCCGGTGGGTGTTTTACCGGAACTTCTCGGGCATAACAGCGCTTTCGGTGCCCTGGTGGAAGGCCGCGATCCCGCCCGCTGGGCTGCGGCCATGCGCAGGGTTTACCGGGCCGGCAAGCCCATTACTGGGGCGGCCCTGGAAGCGGGCCTGGCCCCCTACAGCTGGCCTGAGGCCGCAAAAGGGCTGGAATCGGCCCTCCAGGCGCTCTGAGACATTAAAAAAAGGTTATGTTATAATAATTAGCGTTGAGAATAATTACTACAGGTTAGGATGATTTAGAATGGATGCGCAAATGGTTTACGATGCCCTGATCAGCTACGGAACCCAGTTATTGCTGGCCCTGGTGGTGCTTTTGATCGGTTTAAAGATTATCGGCATCATAGTCAGGGCAGTTTCCAGGAGAATGGTCAAGGTGGACATGGATCCTTCTCTTCAGCCGTTTATGACCTCTGTGCTGCGGGTAACCCTGCAGGTTCTCCTGGTTATTTCCGTGGCCTCCATGATTGGCTTAGAAATGACCTCATTCATTGCCGTAATCGGGGCCCTGGCTTTTGCCGTGGGTTTGGCCCTGCAGGGAAGCCTGGCCAACTTTGCCGGCGGGGTCCTGATCCTGCTTCTTAAGCCTTTCAAAGTTGGCGACTATATTCAGGCCGCCGGCCACGCCGGCACAGTCAAAGAAATCCAGGTATTTTACACCTACCTTGACACCCCGGACAATACCAGGATCGTAGTGCCCAACGGTTTGCTCTCCAACAGCAGCGCCATTAATTTCAGCAAAAATCCGATCCGGAGGCTGGATTTAACCTTTGATGTTGGCTACGAGTCTGATATTGACCGGGTCAAAAGCATACTTCTGGACCTGGCCAACCGGCATGACCTGGTCTTTACAGATCCGCCACCCCAGGCCCTGTTAGGGGAGCACGGCGACAATGCCATCGTTTTTTACCTGAGAATGTGGTGTAATGCCGGTGATTACTGGCCTCTTCACTTTGAATTTCTGGAAACAGTCAAAAAAGCTTTCGATGAAG
>PWFM01000126.1 GCA_003553895.1 Syntrophomonadaceae bacterium
CAGGATTTTACTGTGGCCGGGGGTTCGCTCAGCGAGGTCCATGCCAATAAAATATGCCGGGTTTTGGACCTGGCTTCACAAAACGGCAAACCCGTTATTGGATTAAACGACTCCGGGGGAGCCAGGATCCAGGAAGGCGTCTATGCCCTGAACGGTTACGGCAATATCTTTTACCGCAATACCCTCTGTTCAGGGGTAATCCCTCAGATATCTGTAATCATGGGGCCCTGCGCCGGGGGCGCCGTATACTCGCCGGCTATAACCGACTTTGTTTTTATGGTGGATAAAACCAGCAACATGTTCATTACCGGCCCCCAGGTTATTGAGGCGGTAACTGGTGAAAAGGTAACCCCGGATGAGCTCGGGGGCGCAGCCACCCACAACGAAACCAGCGGTGTGGCCCATTTTTTTGCCGAAAATGAGGAAGACTGCTTTAAGCAGATCCGTGCCCTGATCGGTTACCTGCCCTCCAACAACGTCGACGATCCTCCGGAGGCGGAAAACAAAGAGCCCGAATTGAGCCAGGAAGAACTGGTTACGATTATGCCCGAGAACCCTAACCGCTCTTACGATGTGCGGGAAGTGATTAAACGGGTGGTTGACGGCAGTGAAATGGTGGAAGTCCACAAAGGTTATGCCCCCAATGCCGTAGTGGCCTTCGCCCGCTTGAATGGACAGGCGGTGGGTATTATTGCCAACCAGCCCCAGTTCAAGTCGGGGTGCCTGGATGTTAATTCATCAGATAAAATTGCCCGCTTTGTCCGTTTTTGCGATGCCTTCAACCTGCCCCTGGTTACATTTGTCGATGTTCCCGGTTACCTGCCCGGTGTTGAGCAGGAGTGGGGTGGTGTGATCCGCCATGGGGCCAAAGTTCTTTATGCCTACTCGGAAGCCACCGTGCCTCAGGTTTCGGTTATCCTGCGCAAGGCCTACGGGGGAGCCTATATTGCCATGAATTCCCGCTCGCTTGGCGCCGATATCTGCCTGGCCTGGCCCACGGCTGAAATCGCGGTTATGGGCCCTGAGGGAGCGGTCAACATTGTTAACAGAAAAGAACTGGAAGAGGCTGAAGACAAGGCTCAGAAACGCCAGGAGCTGGTCGATCGCTACCGGGATAAGTATGCCAACCCCTATATTGCAGCGGCCCGGGGCTGGATTGATGAAGTGATCGATCCGCGCCAGACCAGGGATTATCTAATCCGCAGCCTGCAAATGGTAGGCGATAAACGAGAGCAGCGCTTAATGCGCAAGCACGGTAATATCCCATTGTAGGTGGTTTTTGCCGGAATTGATATTTTATCCTCAAAAATGCGTTTTTACCCCTTGACTTTTGGGGATGGTGTGGTAAACTTGATGTTAATTTTATAAAGCTCAAATCAGTGATGGGGAGAGTAACCGTATTGTGGCGGTGATAGCGAGCCGGAGTTGGTGCAAGTCCGGACCTCAAGCAAGCGGTGAAGCGCACCCCGGAGATGGCGGTTGAAGCCGGCTTTTGCCGGTGGGTAGGCCGTCCCGGTTTTATACCGTTATCAAGGCCGTTTTTCATGAAAACGGTTGAGAGGATCGGCGCTAAATGTGCTGATCAATAAAGGTGGTACCGCGAGCCTCTCGTCCTTTAAATGGGCGAGGGGCTTTTTATTTGAAGGGAGAATGGTCATGGGTAAAATTGCCATACTTGGCGCTACCGGTTACACCGGCACGGAATTGGTGCGCCTGCTAAATGATCACCCGGAGACTGAAATTGTTTATGTTAGCTCCGAAACATACGCGGGGAGCAAACTGAGCGATATTCATCCTCAATTTAGTGAGCATGAAGATTTAATCCTCAGCCCAATGGGCACAGATCAGGTTCCGGATAATGTTGATCTTGCCTTCTGCGCCCTGCCCCACGGGCAGTCGGCAGGCATCGTCCCCGGCCTGCTGGAGAAAGGATGCAAAGTTATCGATCTTAGCGCCGATTTCAGGCTGAAGAAAGCGGATCTTTACAATCAATGGTATGAAATGGAGCACCCTGTCCCTTCTTTATTAGAAGGTGCCGTGTATGGCCTGCCGGAACTGAACCGGGGAGATATATCAACGAGTCGCCTGGTTGCCAATCCTGGTTGTTACCCCACCTCTATTATCCTGGCCCTGGCGCCTTTGCTGAAGAAAAAAATACTTAAGACCGCCACTATAATCATCGATGCCAAGTCCGGCGTCTCCGGTGCGGGAAGGACACCGAAACAGCCCTTTCATTTTCCCGATTGCACAGAAAATTTTAAGGCCTACCGGGTTGCCTGCCACCAGCATATCCCCGAGATAGAACAGGAACTGGGCCTGCTGGCGGGAGAGACCATTACAATAACCTTTACCCCTCACCTGGTGCCGATGATCCGCGGGATCTTGAGCACCATATACCTGAAACCGGCTGCCGGCCAAAACGAAGAAGAAATCAGGGCCATTTACAGTTATTTTTACGGGGAATGCCCCTTTGTCAGAATCATGGAGGGCCATGCGCTGCCGGAAACCCGTTTCGTTCGAGGCAGTAATTATATCGATATTGCCCTAAAAGAAGACCGGCGCACCGGACGCCTGATTATAATTTCCGCTCTGGACAATCTGGTCAAGGGCGCTGCCGGTCAGGCGGTGCAGAACATGAATATTATGCTGGGTTTACCGGAAGATACCGCCCTCAGGCAGCTGCCGTTTTAAAGATCCGGGAACATTAAAAACAGGGTCTAATTTTTTTCAACGAGCGGTATTAAGGGTATAAGAAGCTGTAAAAAAGTGATATTTGCACAAGGCGTTTAGGGCGGGTACTGGTTTTATGGATAAGGTTGTTAAAAAATTTAAAAGGAGGTCTTGCCTGAAGTGAAGGACAACTGGGTTAAACTGGAAGGAAGAGGGATTACAGCAGCAGCCGGATTTAAGGCAGCAGGAATTTCCTGTGGCTTGAAGAACGGCAAGAAGGACCTGGCACTTATATACAGCGAACCGGAGGCGCGGGCTGCAGGGGTATTTACCAGCAATCTTGTTTGCGCAGCCCCGGTTAACCAGTGCCGGAGCAACCTGGTTAACCCGATCCGCATGATTGTAATCAATAGCGGAAATGCCAATGCCTGCACCGGTGAGCGCGGCAGGCGCGATGCCCGGTCAATGGCAGAAAAAAGCGCTGCCGGCCTGGGGTTCGAATCCTCGCAGGTCATGGTCTGTTCGACCGGCGTGATCGGCGTGCCTTTGCCCATGCCTAAAATTAATGCCGGCATTGACCTGGCCTTAAAGGATTTAAAGCCTGGTGAAGAAGCGGACCAGGATGTGGCCAGGGCCATCATGACTACCGATACCAGGACCAAGCAGACCGCCTACCGCTGCTCAACTCCTCAGGGAGATTTTCACGTGGGTGGGGTGGCCAAAGGTTCGGGGATGATCTGCCCCAACATGGCTACCATGCTGGCTTTTATAACCACTGATGTAAAGATAGAGCGCCCTCTATTGCAGGAACTTTTTTCCGAGGTCGTAAACAGAACTTTTAACGTGATTACCGTGGACGGCGACACATCGACCAATGATACGGCCCTGGTACTGGCCAACGGGGCCCGGGAAAGAGTTGAAATTACAGAAAAGAGCGAGCTGCTGGATGTTTTTAAAGAACTTTTGGAGCAGGTTTGCCGGGAAATGGCCTACATGATCGTGGAAGATGGCGAAGGACTGACCAAGGTCATTACCCTGAATATTAAAGGGGCCCGGGACGAGGAAAGCGCCCGCATCCTTTCCCGCAGCGTCCTCAATTCTCCCCTGGTCAAGACCGCATTTTACGGTGAGGATGCCAACTGGGGCCGCATCCTGGCCGCTCTTGGTTATGCCGGAGTAGATATCGATCCCGAGAAAGTGGATATTTATATCGGGCCTTATCAGGTTGCGGAAAAGGGTGGATCGGTCCCCTTTGATGAGGCTAAAATGAAGAAAGTGCTCCAACAGCGGGATGTTACCGTATTGGTCGATCTTAAGCAGGGTCCGGCGGAGTTGACAGCATGGGGTACGGACATGAGCCATGAATATATTTCAATCAACAGCGATTACCGGTCCTAATGGTGGGGAGTAAAGCTATGAACCAGGAAATATTAAAAAATATAAGCAAGGCGGAAGTGCTGGTGGAAGCCCTGCCTTACATGCGCAAGTTTGCGGGCACTTACTTTGTCGTTAAATACGGAGGGCAGGCCATGGTGAACCGGGAATTAATGGAATCAGTTATAGTCGACCTGGTTCTCCTTAAGTACATTGGAGTAAAACCGGTGCTGGTGCACGGTGGGGGCAAAGAAGTTTCAGAAGTAATGACGAAACTGGGTAAAAAACCACAGTTTGTTAATGGCCTGCGGGTAACAGATGATGAGACGATGGAAATAGTGGAAATGGTTTTGATGGGCAAGGTAAACCAGGCCATTGTCAGCCTCTTCAACCGGCAGGGCGGTAGAGCGGTTGGTTTCAGCGGCCGTGACGGGGATATACTCCAGGCCAGGCGCCTGGATCCGCAACCGCTGAATGGCAGTCCCGGTGAGGAAACAGTAGATCTCGGGCGGGTAGGGGAGATTATACAAATTGACCCCTCTCTGATCCATACCGTAAGCGAAAACGGCTATATACCGGTAGTTTCTTCCATCGGGGCGGGTTTGAACGGTGAAAGCCTTAATATCAATGCCGATCACGTAGCCGGTGAGCTGGCTGTAGCTTTAAAAGCAGAAAAACTGATTGTTTTGACCGACGTAGACGGGATTTACTGGATCAAAAACGGCAAGCAAGAATTTATCTCTTCGATCAGCCAGAATGAGATTAAAGCCATGATCATGGAAGGAGCGATCAGCGGGGGGATGATCCCCAAAGTTGAATCCTGCCTGATGGCTCTGAGCGGCGGTGTGCGGAGGACCCACATCATTGACGGCAGGGTGCCCCATTCTCTGGTCCTGGAGATATTTACCGATGCCGGAATTGGCACTATGGTCAGGCAGTAAGCTAGAAGGGAGGGCCGGATTAGTATGGGAACAGTTCAGGATTTGGAAGCCAGGTACATTATCAACACTTACAGCCGTAATCCAGAAGCAACCCTTTTCATGACCCGGGGAGAAGGTTCATATGTTTGGGATCAAAACGGCAAAAAATATCTTGATTTTTTAGGCGGTCTGGCTGTAAATGTCTTAGGTCATTGCCATCCGGCTGTAGTAGAAGCGATTAACAAGCAGGCATCGCTGTTGATCCATACTTCAAACCTCTACTATACCGCCCCGCAGGCGTTCCTGGCCGAGGCCCTGGTGGAATCCTTTAAACCGGGGGGGAAGGTTTTTTTTGCCAACAGCGGAGCAGAGGCCAACGAAGCTGCTATTAAGCTGGCTCGTAGATACAGGTCCGGCCGCTATAAAATAATTACCGCAGAGAATTCTTTTCACGGGCGGACAATGGCCACCCTGAGCGCCACCGGGCAGCCAAAATATCGGGAACCGTTTAAGCCCCTGGTTGATGGTTTTGCTTACGCCCGCTTCAATGATCTGGAATCTTTTGCCGCCCTTGTTGACGGGGCCACGGCCGCGGTTATGATTGAACCGGTTCAGGGGGAAGGCGGGGTCCATGTAGCCAGCTCCCACTTTATTAAGGGTCTGCGAGAACTTTGTGACCGCGAAGGCCTATTGCTTATTTTTGATGAAGTGCAGTGCGGGATGGGCCGGAGCGGTAAACTCTGGGCTTACGAAAATTGGGAAGTCAGTCCTGATCTGCTGACGGTGGCCAAAGGCCTCGGTGGAGGTCTGCCCATCGGAGCCCTGGTGGCGGGCGAATCTTTTGGCAATGTCCTGCAACCGGGGGATCATGCGTCGACTTTTGGCGGCAATCCGGTGGCCTGCAGCGCCGCCCTTTCAGTATTGAAAGTGGTCAATGATGGACTTTTCCTGGCGGATGTGCAAAAGAAGGGGCAGGTTTTAAAAGAAAGTATGAAAAAAATGTCTTTAGATTACCCGGACCTGGTTAAAGAAAGCAGGGGCCTCGGCCTGATTGCGGCTATGGAATTAAAAAAAGGGGTTGCCAAAGAAATACAGATCAAATGTACCGAAGCAGGTTTGCTGGTCAATGCTATCGGTGATCATATAATCCGCTTTTTGCCGCCCCTGAACATAAAAAAAACAGAACTGGAAGCAGGGCTGAAGATATTTGAAGTAGTTTTCAAGAGTTTTGCTGACTCACAAGTTTAACTTCACTATTGGCAAAAAATTATTAAAGCACAGGAGGACTTAGATTATGGCGAATGAAAAAGTAGTGCTGGCCTATTCCGGGGGCCTTGATACCTCGGTTATTGTAAAATGGCTCCAGGAAAAGTATGGTTACGAGATCGTGGCTGTAACGGCAGATGTGGGCCAGGGCAATACGGAGCTGGAAGGCCTTGAGGAAAAAGCGATTAAAACAGGAGCTTCCGAGATTTATGTAGAAGATATAAGGGAAGAACTGGTGACCGATTATATTTTCCCTATGGTTCAATCCGGGGCGGTTTATGAAGGCAAATATCTGCTGGGGACGGCTATCGCCCGGCCCATAATCGGCAAAAAGTTGGTGGAAATTGCTGAAAAGGTCGGTGCTTCGGCAATAGCGCACGGCGCCACCGGCAAGGGGAACGACCAGGTGCGGTTTGAATTTGCCATTAAAGCCCTCAACCCGCATTTAAAAATCATTGCCCCCTGGCGGGAATGGGAATTCAAGTCGAGAAGCGACTGCATTAATTATGCCTGTGATAATAATATTCCCATCCCCGTTACGGCGGAAAAACCGTACAGTATTGACCGGAACCTCTGGCATATCAGCTTTGAAGGGGGGATACTGGAAGATCCCGCCCGGGAACCTGAAAAGGAAATGTTCCGTTTAACCGTAGATCCGCAGGATGCGCCGGATCAGCCCGAAACTTTGTCTATTAGTTTTGAAGGCGGTGTTCCCTATGCGTTAAATGGGGAAACTTACGGTCCTCTGGAACTGGTCCTTAAATTAAACGAAATTGCTGGAAAACACGGGATCGGACGGATTGACCTGGTTGAAAACAGGTTGCTTGGGATGAAATCAAGGGGTATTTATGAAACACCCGGGGGAACCATTCTTTGTTTTGCGCACCGGGAGCTGGAACAGTATACTTTAGATCGGGAGACTTACCACTATAAAGAAACTGTCGCTTTAAAGTATGCCGAACTGATTTATTACGGGTTGTGGTTTACCCCGCTTAGAGAGGCCCTGGACGGTTTTATTCGTTCAACCCAGGCCACTGTTACGGGCACAATTGATTTGAAACTTTATAAAGGGAATATCGTGGTCAAGGGCAGGACATCACCCCATACCCTTTATAACCCTGATATGGCCACTTTTGAAGCCGATGATCTGTTTGATCAAAAAGATGCCCAGGGCTTTATTAACCTTTACGGATTGCCCTTGACCATCAAGGGTTTGATGAACAAAAAAAAAGAAATGACTTGCAAGGAGGTGGCTAAGAGCTGAAAAAGCCATGGCAGGGACGTTTTGTAAAGGATACCGCCAAAGCAGTGCTCCATTTCACAGCTTCGCTGCCCTTTGACAGGCGCCTGGCCTTTGTTGATATCAGGGGCAGCATTGCCCATGTGGAAATGTTGGCCGACAGGGGTATTATTGTTTCCGAAGAAGCTGACCTGATTATCCAGGGGTTAAATGACATAAGGGCTGAAGTGGAAGAGGACCGGTTTCCCTACGAGCTTGATTTTGAAGATATTCACATGAATATCGAAAAAAGGCTCACCGAGATGATTGGTCCTCTGGGGGGCAAGTTGCATACAGGGCGAAGCCGCAACGACCAGGTGGCCCTCGATACCCACCTTTATATGAAAGATGAGGCTGATTTCCTGGAACTGTTGTTGAAACAGCTTCAGGAAACCGTTCTTCACCTGGCTGAACGTTTTGAAGGGGTGTTGATCCCCGGTTATACTCACCTGCAAAGGGCTCAGCCTGTTTTGTTCTCCCACCACCTCCTGGCCTATTTCTGGATGCTGCAGAGAGACCGGGAACGTTTGGAAGGAGTTATGAAGCGCACTGATCTAATGCCTCTTGGCGCCGGGGCTTTGGCCGGAACCGGTTTTAATATTGATCGTCTGCAGGTGGCGGATAAGCTTGGTTTTTCAAGTCTTTATGAGAACAGCATAGATGCGGTGAGCGATCGGGATTATATTATTGAATTTCTTTCATTTGCCTCCATTTTGATGATGCATCTTAGCCGTCTTTGCGAAGAACTGATTAACTGGTCGTCGGCTGAATTTGGTTTCATCGAATTAGATGATGCTTACACCACAGGCAGCAGCATGATGCCCCAGAAAAAAAATCCCGACCTGGCTGAACTGGCCCGGGGGAAAACCGGTCGGGTTTATGGCAGCCTTTTTGGTATTCTTACGGTCATGAAAGGACTGCCCCTGGCCTATAACAAAGACATGCAGGAAGACAAAGAGGGTCTTTTTGATACGGTAGACACCTTGAAAGGATTATTGCCCCTTTTAGCGGAAATGCTCGATACGATGACGATTAACTATTTTGGCTTAAAGCAGGCCGTGGACGACGATTACCTGTGCGCAACCGATCTGGCCGATTATCTGGTCATAAAAGGGCTCAGTTTCCGGGATGCCCACCATGTCGTGGGCAGCCTGATTGCCTATTGCCAGCAGGAAGAGAAACGGTTACGTGAGCTCGATCGGGACACCCGGAGCCGTTTCCATCCCGCTCTGGCAGAAGAGATTACATCTTTACTTGATCCTGTTAAAGTGGTCGAAGCCCGCCTCAGCCGCGGCGGCACGGCCCCTTCAGCGGTCAGGGAACAGTTGAAACTGGCCTGGAAAGAACTGGAATAGCATTATAAAGGCATTTGACAGCGGGAGGTTGAAAGGTGCAGAAGCTGCGGCAGGTATTTTCCAGGATCGATGGGAGAGGGTATAAAAGTTACAAGGAATTACAGGGAAAATGCTTCCTGTTCCCTGATTTTGAATTATATTTTCACCATATCCAGGGTGATCCCTTTGCTGCTCCTTCCCAGCTGGCTGTTCGCGTCTACCAGGACATGGCGGGTTTTCCGTTAAAAAGTTTTCAGCCGCCGATCAGGCAAGTAGCCCTTTCAGATTACCTGACCCGTATCTTCTACCGCAATATCAAGCGCTTTACCCGCGGCAGCAGGGGCAGCGGTAAATCGGGATCCTTTCAGATTGACCGTCCCGGGCAGGAGGTTCTGGAAAGAACCAGCATGACAGTAAATGAAGAATATGTGGAAGCCCGTATTTTTGCCGGCATGCCTGCGGCAGGGAGAAAAGTTTTAGGCCGGGAAGCGGCTGAAATGTTTATTGATGAGCTTCCCGGGCTGGTAAGAAACAGCCTTCTTTATTCGTCCCTGCAGAAAGAGGAGCTTTTTAATCACCTTTATACAGTGGAAGATCAGGATGCTATGCGCAGTGGGTTAGTGGAAAAAGGCCTGGTCGCTTTTGTTGCCGATGGGTCGATCCTGCCCCGTAATAGCGGTGTGGATCAGCGCCCCCTGCCGGCAGAGAAAGCGGTTGCCTTTCAGGCCCCATCCGGCCTCGAAATCGAAATGACAAGGCCTCATGCCGGGAAGGTGCGGGGGATGGGCATACCCGGGGGAGTAACGCTTATTGTTGGCGGCGGTTATCATGGGAAGTCGACACTGCTGCGAGCCCTGGAGCAGAGTGTTTATAACCATATCCCGGGGGACGGCCGGGAAAATGTAGTAGCCGACCCGAAGGCTTTTAAAATTCGGGCCGAAGACGGCCGCCGGGTGGAGAAGGTTAACATAAGTTCTTTTATTAGCAACCTTCCTTTCGGCCAGGATACAAGCCGGTTTTCATCCGATGAAGCCAGCGGCAGCCCTTCCCAGGCCGCCAACATCATCGAGGCCCTGGAGGCAGGGGCTAAAGTACTGCTGATGGACGAAGATACTTCCGCGACCAACTTCATGATCCGGGATATGCGCATGCAGCTCCTCGTAGCCAAGGACCGGGAACCAATTACCCCTTTTATTGACAGAGTGCGGCAGCTCTACCGGGAGCGCGGCGTTTCGACGATCCTGGTTATCGGTGGGGCCGGAGATTACTTTGATGTAGCCGACAATGTTATCATGATGGATGTTTATAGCCCGGCTCTTGTTACCGGGGAAGCCCGGGAAATAACCTGCCGTTACCCCAGCGGACGCAGACAGGAGACGGAAGATAACTTTGGAGAAATCATGGACAGGATTCCCCAACCAGGTAGTATTAATCCTTACAAGGGCCGTAAAGTCAAATTAAAAGCTCAAGGGCTCGACAATCTTCAGCTCGGAAATAACGATATTGACTTGCACCAGGTTGAACAAATCATGGATCCCTCCCAGAACCGGGCTGCCGGAGAAATGATTTTCTATGCTCTGAAAGAAAAAATTATCGACGGCAAGAAAACCCTGGCTGAAATTATTGGAGAACTGGACGATATTATTGACGGCAATGGCCTGGAGGCAATATCACCGAATCCCGGGCAGGCGCGGGGTGACTATGCGCGTCCCCGGGCCCTTGAAGTAGCGGCCGTAATAAACCGATTGCGAACCCTTATGGTTAAAACTAAAATATGAGGGGATAAGATCTGCCCGGGTCCAGCCCGGATAAGAACCGGGACAAATGGGGTAGATGGGTAATGCCCCTGGCCTTGAGCTCAGGCAAAAGCTTTAAAAACAGTGTTGCTGTAATCCTGGCGTCGCCGATAGCGCTGTGTCGGCCGGTCAGGCTGTAACCGAAGCGGGAAGATAGGTTTTCCAGGGAATAATCTTCCAGGTGATAATAAAGGGCTGAGGCAAGCAGGACCGTGTCGATAACGGGGTTGACAATCCGTCCGCCGGTGGCCTCGCCCACCTTTAGGTTTAAAAAAGCCAGGTCGAAGGAAGCATTGTGGGCAACCAGAATACGCGGACCGCAGAACTCAAGAAAATCTTTTATAACCGGTATGATCGGCGGTTTTTCTTTCAACATTTCATTTTTGATGCCAGTTATTTCCTTTGCCTTAGCGGAAACAGGGCGCCCGGGATTGACCAGCCGGTGAAACATTGGCCGGTTCAGAATTTTACCGTTCTGCACAATTACCGCCCCCAAAGAGATGATTTCATCGCCTCGAAAAGGACGCAAACCGGTAGTTTCGGTATCAAAAACAACGAAGGAGGCTTCAGGCAGGCTTTCTTTCCAGTTTACCTGCTTGTTAATATTGTTGATTAATTCCGAAAGCGACTGGTTTAACGCCCGGTCTCCGGCACTCTGCCTGCTCTGGTTGTTGTTTGGAAGCAGGCGCCCCATAATGGCCTCTGGTAGCCCCGGTCCGGGCCTGTAATGATGTTCACTGGCTTTTTTATTTAGGCGGTGAAGATCAGCCTCGAAATAAGTGTTTTTTTTCATATGCTCTCCCCTGTTGGGTTTTACTTAAGCTTTTCGGGCGTGAAAGGTATAAGCGGTTAGCGATTGCAGCCGGTTAACCATAAGCAGGGATTCTTTAAGCAGTTGCTTTTCTTTTTTCGATAGTTGATCCAGGTTGATGTGATTGTCGGGCTCCTGGCCCAGCTTTATCTGATCCAGCGCCGATCGGATCCGGAACATCATTAGTGATTCATAGGCAGCTTCGATATATTCGGCGTCATCTGGATTAAAAATATTTCTTTCTTTTAAACGATGCAATCTTTCGAAGCTGTTTGTCTCCCTGATTCCTTCGCGCAGGGCAAACAGGCGGAGCCCGTCAACCATATGCACCATGACAGATCTTTTTAAGTCAATTTTGCGGCACTGTTTTCCTGTTTTTTCGGTAATGAACCCCCCGAACATGGTTAAAGGCACCCGGTGCCTGAGATCGTCTTCGGCCATAAAAAGCAGGGCGGGTTTTGATGCTTTGAAAAGGCGGGTAGTAAAATCTTTAAGGTTTTTATACAATTCTTCATCTCCACTGATGTAGCGAAAATCAAGGAAGATGGTCATGCTGCGAATGTGATCCGGATCGAGCTTCTCTACCCAGCTCTCGAGGCTGTTTTTCCAGGCCGGCAGGGGACGGCACCAATCCGGGTTGTTGGCCATAACTTCACCCCGGCAGAGGCGGAAGCCGCATTTTTCCAGCTCCCTGACAATAATCTGTCCCAGCGCCAAAAAATAGGAGGAATAGCTATCGCGGCTGCCTTTGGGCGGGTCGGCATAAATAATTCCGTTGTCCTGGTCGGTGCGGAGAAACTGTTCTTTTCGCCCCGCGCTGCCCATGTTGATAAAACAATATGGAGCCGGAGGAGGTCCCAGGCCCCTTTCAATCATTTCTTTTTCAGCCAGGTTGATCAGTTTCCGGGTGATCCGGTCGTAGAGCTCGCTGGTCAGAGCGCAGATTTCTGAGGCATAAGCTCTTTCATTAAGCAGGGCTTGTTTTAAACGATCTATCTCGTTTATTGTTTGAGCCAGGTCTGCAAAACTATCCTGGTATTCGATCTGTTTGACCACAGATAGGGCGCCGCTTTTGCCGGAGAGCACAAGATCTTTAACCGTAACAATACCGCGCAGGATTTCGTGTTCATCGGTAACTACGATATGTTTGATTTTATTTTTCATCATCAGGAGAAGCGCTGTGTAGGAAAAATCATCAGGGCGAAGGGTGATTAAATTTGAAGTCATAACCTGGTGGGCCTTAAGTTCCAGGCTGGGCTCTCCGGCGCACAGGACTTTGCCGACTATATCTTTTTCAGTGATGATTCCGGTTGGCTTGTTGTTAAATCCTTTTACTAGCACAGAACTTACCCCGGCATCGTGCATCTTTTTCGCTACATCGCAGATATTGTCCATGGGAAGGCAGGTCACTACTTTTTTAACCGCCACATCTTTAATTCTCTGCCTGAGTGTATTTTGTTCAAAGAGGCGGGTGGTTTGCCTTTCGGAAGCTATGGTTTTATAAAGATCTTTTAAACGGGAAGCGAGGTCTTTGGTGAAGTAGGCAGCAAACTCGTCACTGCTGCCTGCTGCCTCCTGGAAGGATTGCCGCTTGATCAGCAGGCAGGTTAAATCTTCGTCGGCAAGCATCGATACCGGGTAGGGTTCATCAGAGAGGAGGACGGTGACTCCAAAAAAATCGCCCCTGGTTCTGACGGCGGTTACTGCTTCTTCACTGCCCAGCGCAGCTACCGCTTTAGCGCGTCCTTTAAGGATTAAAAAGAGAGTCTTTTTTGAAGGTTCTCCCTGACGAAAGACGTAACTGCCGGCAGGGTAATGGACGGTAACGGCTCCAGAAATGACTCTTTCCAGGACCCGGTCATTTAAAAAGTTAAAGGGGACTATTGTTTTAAGTAGCGCCTGCAGGTCCTGCCTGGTATATTTGTTTGCTGCAGAGGTCATGTCAGTAAGCTCCGTTAAAATTATGGCAATCCTTTCTCCATAATTATATCCTCTAAAGATACTCCAGGCAATAAAAGCGGAGCCTGCACGTCCGGCTCCGCTTGAGTAGTGGTTAAAAATCTTTTGTTATTGCCGGCTGCTTAACTTTAAAGGTTATTCATCACCAGCATCCTGGGCTTTTTTCTCTTCTTCTTCCCGCAGCATGCGGCGGAGGACTTTGCCGATCATGGTCTTGGGCAGCTCATCACGGAATTCGACCAGCTTGGGGACTTTGTAAGGCGCCAGGTTTTCTTTGCAGTACTGGATTACCTCATCTTCGGTCATGGTTTCGCCTTCTTTGAGAACAATATAGGCTTTCAGGGTTTCGCCCCGGTAGGGATCCCTGATGCCGGCCACTGCCGCCTCCATGACTTTTGGATGCGCGTAAAGAACTTCTTCAATATCGCGGGGGTAAATGTTAAAGCCACCGGCAATGACCATGTCTTTCTTGCGGTCCACAATATAGGCATAACCATCTTCATCGGCCTTGGCGATGTCGCCGGTATAGAACCAGCCGTCACGAATGCTGTGGGCGGTTTCTTCCGGCCTGTTCAAATAACCTTCCATCACCTGTGGTCCCTTCAAGCATATTTCTCCCACATCGCCAAGGGGCACCTCGGTTTCCCCTGTTTCCACGTCGACTATTTTGTACTCGGTGTCGGGCATAGGCAGCCCGATACTGCCCGGCTTGTTTTTGCCGTAAACGGGATTGGCATGAGTTACGGGAGAGGTTTCAGTCAGGCCGTAACCTTCAACCAGCTTGCCGCCGGTATTTTCTTCGAATTCCTGTTGCACTTCCAGCGGCAGGGGGGCGGCGCCGCTGATACAGATCCGGATAGACTTGATATCATATTTTTCGAGGTTGGGGGCATTGTTAATGGCCACATAAATAGTCGGCACTCCCGGGAACAGAGTCGGCTTTTGCTTGTCGATTGTTTTTAAAACCATTTCGAGTTCGAAGCGTGGTAAAAGGACCAGCTTGGCTCCGCTTAAAAGGCCCAGGTTTAATATGGTGGTCAGCCCGTAGCTGTGGAAAAAGGGTAAAACCCCAAGGATAATTTCCTTGCCATCTTTAAAGTCGGTGCACCAGGATTTAACCTGCAGGCAGTTGGCCACCAGGTTGCGGTGCTGCAGGATCGCTCCTTTTGATACCCCTGTGGTTCCACCGGTATAAAGATATACGGCCTGATCTTCAGGGGTCACTTCAACCTGTGGCGGTTTTTTGCCGGCATGCCTGGAAATAAGATCTGTAAATGCATAATCTTCACCGGAAATTGAAACCCGGTCGCCTTCCTTCTTTTCCTTGGCTACAGTGTAAAGCAGGCTGAGAAAACCGGGGAAATAATCTTTAATATTGGAAACAATGATGTTTTTAAGATCCGTTTTGGGCTGGACTTCTTTAACCATGTTATAGAAGCGGGTCAAAGTGATAATTGTTTCTGCCCCGGAATCTTTAAGCTGGTACTCCATCTCCCGGGCCACATAAAGGGGATTGAAGGGCACTACTATAGCGCCTATGGCCAGGGTGGCAAAAAAGGCTATGGGGTACTGGCTGCAGTTTGGCAGATGAATGGCCACCCGGTCCCCCTTTTTTACCCCCATATCAGAAAGAGCGGCGGCTAAACTGTTTACCTGGGAGTGCAGTTCATTATAGGAAAGATCTTTGCCCATGAAATGGACGGCGGGATTATCTTTATATGTATCTACAGCTTCCTGGAATAGATGATACAAAGACTTTTGGGGGTAATCAATGCTTTGCGGAACTTCGGGTTCATAATGTTTGAGCCAAATTTTTTCCATACATATTTCCTCCTCGAGTCAAAAAATATTGAAATGGCTGCATTCACATCTTTCGCCATTATATTAGCATTTCCTCCTTAGTTTTAAAAATTATAAACATATCCAATCAGATGTTAAAATATTCTTATAACAAACCAGGTGATCATGACGGCTTCAAGTCCCAGTTTTATAGGCAGAGCTCCCCAAAAACCGAGGGTTGCGCCAATCCCGGACCGAAAAGCCTGGTCGGATTTACTCCTGATTAGAAGTTCGGCCACAGCAGCGCCGAGAAAGGGCCCAAGCAGGAGTCCGTACGGGAAAAAAAACAGGCCGATCAAAAGGCCAATAGCTGCACCCCACAATCCGGCTTTTGAACCGCCGAAAACTTTACTGCCCAGGGCAGAAAAAAGATAGTCTACCCCCATTACCAGCAATGTCAGCGCCGCCTGGGCGATTAAGAAAAATGCTCCTACATCTTCGAAGCCGGAGATAAGGCCGTATACCAGCATCCCCGTCCAAACTAAAGGCGGTCCCGGCATGCCGGGGAACAGGGTCCCGAACAGCCCGGCCAGGAAAAATAAGAAAGCAATAATAACGGCTATGATTTCAATCATAGAAACCTCCACGGGATTAATTGTGATCTGTTTATTTATTATCATAGCATATAGGCGGCCGGGTAGAAAAACGATCGGGCATTTTTATTAAGATTAATTAAAAAATAACAGTTAGATAATTTTCAAGAAAAGGAATTTAGACATATCAGTAGAATATATATATCTTAATTATTGCAATATCAATAATATAAGAAGGGAGTGGAAAATTGGGATAACCTGGCATGGGAAAGACGGCCCTATATTTTTGTTGAGATACTTTGTTAGACATACAAGGAGGTGACTCAAAATGAATAATGACAGCAAAAGAGGCTACAAACTGGAAGTTTGGGTTACGGCAATTTGCTTTGCCATTGTTGCTGTTACAGGGGGATTTTTTAGCTCAGTTGTTGTTATTATGAACGAAGTTTTTTTTCACCAGGTGCCCACTCCTGAAAACCTGGTTGCCGCTTACGGCGAAACTATGTTTGTCTTCAAAGAACACCTGAGCGTGTGGGGTTTCCCACTTCATTACTTTTTGCTGGTGGTATTGAGCTGGTTTGGCGCTACCCTGGTGGGGGCAATTTGGTGCCTGGTGATGGACAGGCTGGAAGAAAAACAACGGGCTTAGACTACGCTGAAGGGGGTTGTATTATATGGAACCAAGAGGTGAGGTTTTTGTACTGGGTTTAATCCTCAGTATTGTCGTTCTTTTAATTTCTGTAATGATCAGCGTCTGGGCCCGCCGTTTTACGCGCAGCCTGGGCGACTATTATGTAGCCGGGCGCAGTATCGGCGCCCTCAATAACGGCCTGGCCATGGTTTCACTGGCTTTGAGTTTGACTACCTTTATCGGCTTGACTGCTTTAATTATCGAAGGATTGTACGTGGCCGTGGCTGTGTATGCCAGTTTTACAGCCGCTTTTATCGGTTTAATGGTCCTGGCTGCTCCTTATTTGAGGCGCCACAAGTCTTTTACTACAATGGCCTTTATTTCCGAAAGGTATGATAGCAAGACCCTTCGTTATATATCTGTTATTGTTATGATGATTGTCAGTGTGCTTTACCTTGCCGGTAACCTTAAAGGGATCGGCATTGTTTTCTTTTTCCTTTTAGGAGTGCCGGAAATAGTCGGTATCGTAGTCGGCGGACTGGTTGTTACCCTTTACGTTACCCTGGGAGGGATGTATGGGGTAACCTATAACCAGACCTTTCAGACCATTGTTTTGCTGTTTTGTTTGATGTTCCCGGTAGCGATTGTTATGAGGACCCTGGGCGCTTCTGGCTGGGTATTCCCGCCCCTGGGTTATGGGGATATGGTGCCGCAGATGACAGAAGCCGTGCCCCACTATTTCTGGGCCATGGTTGCCCATCCTGTAGTTTATATCGCCATTTTTCTCGGTTCCTTCATCGGCATCATCGGACTGCCCCACTTCGTAATGCGTTACTTCACCGTCCGCGATGCCAAGGAAGCCCGCTGGAGCACGGTGATTTGCGTCTTCCTGGTCGGTCTGGTTAACACTACCGTATATGCCACCGGGTTTGCCGCCGTTTACTACATGCAGGCTGAAGGGGTGGATATCCCTACTGCGGCCTACGATTACGTGGTTTTCATCCTGGTTGAAGCCCTGGCCGGCGACGGCTGGCTCGCTTTGGCGGTAGCCGGATCGGTGGCTGCCGGGCTCTCCACGGTGTCAGGGCTGCTGATGATCATGGGCGCCGGCTTGATTCACGACCTTTACGGGGCTATTAAGCCGGAAGTCGATGACGAGACGAAGCTTAAGCTTTCTTACGGAGCCATGTTTTTAGTTGGGGTGGCCGTTATTTTATTCTCCCTCGATCCGCCTGAATTCATCCTGGAAGCGATTATGTGGAGCTTCGGAATAGCAGCGGCCGGTTTGGGCGTGCCGATTGTTATGGGGATCTGGTGGAAACGGACCAACAAGTACGGAGTAGGCGCCGGGATGGTAGTCGGCACCCTGATCGCTTTCGTCAGTTGGATTATGATCGGCTACATGGGTATGGACCCGGTCGATATTCCCTTCCCGTTCTTCGCCAAGTATTTTTACGGACCGCTGGGCTGGATCAAGGTGATCGCGGTAGCGGTTCCGATATCCTTTATCCTGACCATTGTCGTTTCCTGGCTAACTCCTCCGCCGCCCGAGAATTTGCAGCGGCAGGTTGATGAAATGCACGGCTGGAGCGATGTCGATCCCAAACGTTACAACGGCAAAGGGCTGCCCATCGTGATTATAGTCCTCTCTGTATTTATTATGTGGTTTATGACCACCTTGTATGACCAGTTTCCCAAGTAAGGTTATGAACCGGGGCAGGCAATTTTGGTGCTGTTCAAATGCCTGCCCCAACTGTATATCAATAGTCCGGAGGTGATGAATGCATGGAAAACTGGGAAAAACTGAGCAGGATGCCGTATAAGGAAATAAAAGAGATTCAGGATAAAAAGCTGCGCGCTTTTATGGCCAACCAGATCTATCTCTACAGTCCTCATTACAGCGACCTGCTTAAAGAATTGAAAATTGACCCCTTAAAGATAAAAGGTATCGATGATCTGCGCCACCTTCCTTTTACCTATAAATGGGATATAGCGCCGACCGATGAAGAGCCCCAAAAGGCCAAGGATTTCGTAATCCGGCCGGATGAAGAAGTAACAGAGAAATACGGCCACCTGGCTAAAATGTCTATGACCGGCGGAAAAGCGATGGTGGAAGAAAGGGTTTATGATTTTAAGCCGGTCCACATTCACTTTACCACGGGGAGAACGGCTATGCCTACCCCGTTTGTTTACTCCAAGCGCGATCTCGATAATATCAGGGAAGCCGGGTACAGGCTCCTGGATGTTTTCAATGTAACTACAGATGATATCGTGGTCAACTGTTTTCCTTTTGCCCCGCACCTTGCTTTCTGGCAGACCTTCTTTGCCGGGGAGAAAATGGATGTAGCTAACTTCCATAGCGGCGGGGGTAAAATTGTAGGAACCAGGAATCTGATGGATGCTTTTGAATACTTAAGGCCAACAGTAGCCGTGTTCATTCCCGGCTATTGCTATTATTTCCTGCGGGAGGCGGTAAAGCAGGGCCGTGATTTTTCTTCAATCAGAAAAATATTCTTCGGGGGCGAAAGGGTGCCGCCGGGTTTGAAGGATAAAATTAAAGAACTGTTTAAGCAACTGGGGGCAGAAGATGTAATGGTGCTGGCCACTTACGGCATGACAGAAGCCAAGGTGGCCTGGCCCGAGTGTCCCTCTCACGACGAATATCACGGCTACCACCTTTACCCCGACCTGGAAGTTTTTGAAACAGTCGATCCCGAAAGTGGAGAGCCGGTTGGGGAAGGAGAAGAAGGCGAAATAGTCTATACCTCAATCGACTGGCGGGGGACAGCGGTCCTGCGCTACCGTACCGGTGATATTGCCAAGGGGGGCTTGCTGCTGGAACCATGCCCCAACTGTGGCCGGACGGTGCCGCGGATCAGCTCTAATATCCAGCGTAAATCGGAGCTGAAGGAATTCAGCATGACCAAGGTCAAGGGGACCCTGATTAACTTAAATAACTTCTTCCCCCTGATGATGGGCCATCCCGATATCGAAGAGTGGCAGGTGGAGATGCGCAAGAGAAATGACGATCCCTTTGATATGGATGAAATCTATCTCTATGTAGCTCCAAAAGAGAATGTTGACCGGGAGAAACTGGCAGCTGATTTAAAACAAAAAGTGCTCAGAGATACAGAGGTATCGCTGACTGATATAATTTTTAAATCGGTGCCTGAAGTTGTATCCCAGCTGGGCATGGAAACGGAACTGAAAGAGAAAAGGATTCTTGATAACAGGCCTGATTAAACCTGTTTATTGGAATGAGAAAGGAGGCAGAGCATGCAGGCATGGAATAAAATAAGCCGGATGCCGGCGCCGGCCATTAAGAAAATGCAGGATGAACTGTTTACCAGGATGCTGCGGGAAGAACTGGCGGTCAGGCATCCCTTTTATCGCGATTTGTTCAAAGAACACAATATTGATCCAGAAAAAATAGGTGGAATTAATGACATTAGCAGTTTACCTTTCACTGAAAAAAAGGATTTGCTGCCCAGGGAGGATAACCTGCAGCACCCAAAAAAGTTTGTTCTCGAAGTGCCCGCAGAGGGAGAGCAAAAAGGCAAAAAGAAGGGATTTGCCCTTTTCGGCAAAAAAGACAAGGGACCGGATCCTTCTGATTACCGGTTTCATACCCTTTATTTCAGCGCCGGCAGGACTGGAAAGCCGGTGCCCTTTGAGTACACGCATCACGACTTGAAAAACCTGAAGGAGGCGGGATTAAGGGCTTTTGATATCCTGGGCCTGACCAGGGACGATACCATGATCAACGCCTTTACCTATGCTCCCAATGCTTTTTTCTGGCAGATGTTTTACAGTACCGTTGAAACAGGAAGCACAGCCCTGCAAACCGGGGGCGGTAAGGTGCTGGGCATGGAAAAAATCCTTAAAGCTATGGACAATATGGAAGCGCCGGTATTTGTCTGTGCGCCGGGTTATACGATCTTTGCCCTGCAGACCCTGGAGCATTTTGGTTTCAGCGCTGAAAACCTGGAGCGGGTTGTGCTCGGTATAGATTATGCGCCGATGGAAGCGGTGGAAAAAGCCAGGAAACTGATGGAGTCAATAGGGGCAAATGATAAAAAAGTGCAGCGCCTTTATTTTGTCGCGGAGGCTAAATCGGGCTGGGCTGAATGTGAGCCCGACTATGGCTATCATACCAACCCCGATCATGTTTATATTGAAATAGTTGATCCGGAAAGTGGCGAAGTCCTGGGCGAAGGTGAAAAAGGAGAAGTGGTTATAACCCATCTTGACACCCGGGGAACCGTCCTGCTGCGCTGCAAAACAGGCGATATAGCCACAGGTGGTCTGGTTACGGAGCCCTGCCCCAACTGCAAACGGACTGTACCGCGGATCATGGGTGACATTGAAAGAAAAACTTACTATTTCGAACTCAAAAGCAGCCAAGGTCCGGTTCAGTTTAATGCAAACCGGTTGCGTAAATTGATGATATCCAG
>PWFM01000104.1 GCA_003553895.1 Syntrophomonadaceae bacterium
CGTACAAACAAAAGGAGTGTTTAAAAACACTCCTCAAGGATTAACGCTAAAAGACATGGCGGTCAACTCGCATAAATCTCCGCGCCCCTTAACCACCACTATTATGATCGCAAAAAGACTACTTCAGCTCGATAACACCGCCGGCTTCTTCTATCTTCGACTTGGTCGCTTCCGCTTCTTCTTTGTTTACTTTTTCCTGGACCGGGCTCGGCAGTTCGTCTACCATCGCCTTGGCTTCTTTCAAGCCCAAACCGGTAATCTCACGGACAACTTTGATAACCTGGATCTTCTTGTCGCCGGCCGAGGTCAGGACGACATCAAACTCATCTTTTTCTTCTTCCTGCGCTGCGCCTTCGGCGGCGGGAGCAGCGGCGGCGGCCACCGGGGCGGCGGCGGTAACGCCGAATTCTTCTTCCAGGGCTTTGACCAAATCTGAAAGTTCCAGAACGGTCATCCCCTTGATCATTTCCATGATTTCATTTACTTTGTTTTCTTCTTTTGCCATTTCCAATTGACTCCTTTTTCATTATGATTATATTTTAGGCAGGGCTGCCTTTGCAGCAACCTGATCTTTCCGGGTCCGGAACTATTTTCATCCAACCATATCCCGATAAAACACGGCCGCGCCTTTGCTTATGCGCTTTCTTTCTGCTTGCGAACCGCATCCACCGCATAAACCAGCTGGCTGAGGGTTCCCTGCAGCGCTCCGGCCAAACCGGTTATGGGGGCCTGGAAGCCGCCTACCACTTTGGACAGCAAAACCTCGCGGGAAGGTATTTCCCCCAGCTCTTTGATCCTGGCCGGACTGACCAGCTGGCCGGAAAGAACCCCTCCTTTGATAACCAGGTTCTCATTTTCCCTGGTAAACTCGTTAAAAACCTTGGCCGCCGCCACCGGATCTTCATCGGCATAAGCGATGGCGGTGGGGCCCTCAAAAAATTCTTCCAGCTCTTCAAAGCCGGCTTCCCGGCAGGCCCACTTATTCATGGTATTCTTGGTTACCCGGAAGCGGCACTGTTCATCTCTGAGCCGCCGGCGCAGGTTGTTGATGTTTTCAACATTTAAGCCCCGGTAATCGGTAACCACTACCAGTTCGGCCTCCTTCAGGGCCTCGGCTATTTCATCCTTCATCTTTTCCTTTTCTTTCCTGGTGAGCAATAATTTCACCTCCTCCATCTAAAACCATTATCTTTATTTGCAGTGTTAGATATAAATAAACGGGGCTTCCGCAGACCGGAAAACCCCGTTATAACCTGGCCATAAAAACCTCGATACCACAGGCCACGCTTGGAGATTGTTTCCTGGACAGGAAGCCCGCCGGGGCTATTAAACTGAACCGTTCCTGCCGTCTACGGAACAACTGTTATGCTGCTGTCACTGCTAAGCTAAACCTTGCATCCGCTCCCCTAACCGGTTATGCTTTGGCGCCGGGGTTAACTTTTACACCCGGGCCCATGGTGGAGCTGACCGTAACATTTCTCATGTACTGCCCCTTGGCTGCAGCCGGACGGTCTTTCAGCAGGGCCTCGAGCACTGTGTTAAAATTCTCTACCAGTTTATCCAGCTCAAAAGAAACCTTGCCAACCGGCACATGAACATTGCCGGCCTTATCGGTGCGGTATTCTACTTTACCGGCTTTAATATCATTAATGGCCTTAGCAACCTCGAAGGTGACCGTCCCGCTTTTCGGGTTTGGCATCATGCCGCGCGGCCCGAGGACCTTACCCAGTTTCCCAACGGAACTCATCATGTCCGGGGTGGCCACCGCGATATCGAAGTCCATCCACCCTTCCTGGACCTTGGCCACCAGTTCATCCGAACCGACAAAATCGGCCCCGGCCTCTTCGGCTTCATTAATTTTTTCACCCTTGGCAAAAACCACAACTTTGACCGTTTTCCCGGTCCCGTGCGGTAAAACTACCGAACCGCGCACCTGCTGGTCGGCGTGCTTCGGGTTTACTCCCAGGCGAAAAGCCGCCTCTACCGTTTCATCGAAGGAACGGCTGCTTAATTCTTTCACTTTGCTCAGCGCTTGTTCCGGCTCGTGCTTCTCTTCGCGATCAATTTGCCGGCGCGCTTCCAGGTATTTCTTTCCTCTCTTAGGCATCTTCTTAACCTCCCGTGGTCTGTGAGTATTTCTACTCTCCCACTGATATTGTTCTATGAAGAGCAGCTCCAACCAGGAAAATTTCACCTGTTAATCGGTAGCCACCCCAAAAACCTTAATTCTTTAACTGCCGCCCGGCGGCCGGCGCAACCAGCGCTAGCCTTCTACCACGATACCCATGCTGCGGGCAGTGCCGGCAATGATTTCGGCGGCAGAGTCGACATCATAGGCATTCAGGTCTTCCATCTTCTGCCTGGCAATTTCCTTGACCTGGTCGCGGGTTACAGTCGCTACCTTGACCCGGTTCGGTTCGCCGGAAGCAGTTTCAATACCGGCCGCTTTCTTAAGCAGCACGGCTGCCGGCGGGGTCTTGGTCACAAAGCTGAAGGACCTGTCTTCAAAGACTGTGAGTTCAACCGGAATAATCAGCCCGCCTTCATTGGCGGTCCTTTCGTTAAACTCCTTGCAGAAAGCCATAATGTTTACACCGTGCTGGCCGAGAGCCGGCCCAACCGGCGGGGCAGGCGTTGCCTTTCCGGCCGGAATCTGCAGTTTAACCTGCGCCAGTATTTTCTTTTTAGCCATTACACAAACCTCCCCACTGTTGCCGCCCTGCAGGCCGCACAGCGATCTTTAAAATTTTATGACCTGGTGAAACTCCAGTTCCACCGGTGTTTCTCGCCCGAACATGGAAACAGATACTTTAACAGTGCCTTTTTCCTGGTTGATTTCTTCAACCTTGCCTTCAAAATTCTTAAAGGGTCCGCTGACCACCCGCACCACCTGGTTAACGTCAAAATCGATGCGGGGCTTGCCTTCGACAACCCCGACCTGGCGCAGGATATGGGTTACCTCTTTTTCGCTCAGCGGCACCGGTTTGGACCCGGGACCGACAAAACCGGTTACGCCGGGCGTATTGCGCACCACGTACCAGGAATCGTCATCCATTACCATCTCCACCAGGACGTAGCCGGGGAAAACTTTTTTCTCCACCGTCCGCTTCTGACCGCCACGGCTGGTGATCTCTTTTTCAGTCGGAACCATGATTCTGAAGATCTTATTCTTCATATCCATGGAGTCTACGCGGCGTTCCAGGTTGGTTTTTACCCGTTTTTCATAGCCGGCATAAGTGTGGATCACATACCAGTCTTTTTTGACCTCCGGCTCTTCTTCGCCGTTGGTCGTTTCCGGCGCTTGTTCGGTTTCATTGTCGGGAGCCTGGTTTATTTCATCGCCGGCTCCGGAATCTGTTTCAGTGTTCATATCCAGAGGGGACATATTTGCCCTCCTTCACTCTCCTTATTGGGCCTTTACTAATAATAAAGCGGGGCCGCTTCTTTCCGGCCGATCAGCCGATGACCAGCTGCAGCACAGCTATAAAGATGCTGTCCAGGATCCAGAAAAAAACGCCGATCACGACAACGGCAGAAAGAACTATGCCCGTAAAAACCCCAAATTCGCGCCTGGTCGGCCAGCTAACTTTTTTTAATTCTGATTTGACTTCCTGTATAAATTTCCCTACTCGCTTAAAAAAACGCATCTATTTTACCTCTTCCCGAAATAATGATTTGCTTAATCCGGTATTACCCCGTGGAAACAATGAAGCTTTAGGTAACAATGAAGCTTTACTTGGTTTCTTTATGCAGGGTATGCGCTTTACAGCGGCCGCAGTATTTTTTTACTTCCAGGCGGTCCGGGTTATTTTTCTTGTTTTTGCGCGTGGTATAATTCCGTTCCCGGCACTCTTCGCAGGCCATATGGATGGTTACTCGCATTTGCTTCTCCCACCTGTCTCGTTAAATTCGTAACTTTAAAGTTATCACAATAAGTTCCAGCCTGTCAACAATCCTGCATAATTAGGAGGCGGGTGATCAGGCCCGCCCCCTAACGTGCGTTATTAGAGGTATCAATTACCTGGTGAATCCTGCTTTATTCCTCAATCGAGGTGACTACTCCGGCGCCGACGGTGCGCCCGCCTTCGCGGATCGCAAAGCGGACCCCATCTTCGATGGCGATCGGGGTAATCAGCTCAATATCCATATTGACATTGTCGCCGGGCATAACCATTTCCATGCCCTCGGGCAGGGTGATGGTCCCGGTAACGTCGGTGGTCCGGAAGTAAAACTGGGGCCGGTAACCCTGGAAAAACGGGGTGTGGCGACCGCCCTCTTCCTTCTTCAATACGTAGACTTCCGCGCCAAACTTGGTATGGGGGTTGATCGAACCCGGCTTGGCCAGAACCTGGCCCCTTTGCACCGATTCGCGGTCTACCCCGCGCAGAAGCACCCCGATGTTGTCGCCGGCTTCGGCGTAATCAAGAAGCTTGCGGAACATCTCCACGCCGGTAGCTACCGTCTTGCGGGCCTTGTCTTCAAAACCGACAATCTCGACTTCGTCGCCAACCTTGATCTGGCCGCGTTCCACCCGGCCGGTCACCACCGTGCCGCGCCCGGTAATGGAGAACACGTCTTCGATCGGCATGATAAAGGGCTTATCCTTTTCGCGCTCGGGCATGGGAATATAGCTGTCAAGAGCGTTCATCAGCTCCCAGATCACCTTGCAGTCGTCGCATTCGGTGCTGCCGCAGCCGCAATCAAGGGCCTTCAGGGCAGAACCGGTAATTACAGGGGTATCATCCCCGGGGAATTCATACTCATTCAAAAGATCCCGCACTTCCATCTCCACCAGTTCCAAAAGCTCAGGGTCGTCTACCATATCCGCCTTGTTCAAAAAGACCACGATGCTCGGAACCCCTACCTGGCGGGAAAGCAATATGTGCTCCCGGGTCTGCGGCATGGGGCCGTCTGCAGCCGATACCACCAGGATCGCTCCGTCCATCTGGGCCGCGCCGGTAATCATGTTCTTCACATAGTCCGCGTGACCGGGGCAGTCAACATGAGCATAGTGACGGTTGTCTGTCTCATATTCCACGTGCGCCGTCGCTATCGTAATGCCGCGCTCCTTTTCTTCCGGAGCCTTGTCAATCATGTCAAACGAGGTCTGCTGAGCATAACCTACATTCGCCAAACAATAAGTCATCGCCGCCGTCAAGGTCGTCTTGCCGTGGTCCACGTGACCAATCGTCCCTACGTTCACATGCGGTTTCGTCCGCTCAAACTTCTGCTTCGCCAACTAAATGCACCTCC
>PWFM01000183.1 GCA_003553895.1 Syntrophomonadaceae bacterium
AAACTCGGTGAGGAAACTGAAATATTCCGGCACGACAAGCGCTTCTTCAATCCCACGGGGGTCGCTGTTATCATCAGCGACAGCGAAGATGTAGCCGCCAAAGCGGAACAATTCGACGGCCTGGAATTTGACCGGGTGGGCATGCACTACGTTACCGACATGGTGGCAGTTAAGTGCGATTCCGGCGATGCCGGCAAATTCAAAGAAGCCGTAGAAACCGTGGCCGGCAAAACAGAAAAAGCAATGATCCTGATGACCGAAGACCCGGCCATCATGGAAGGGGCCCTTGAGGCCGTAGCAGACCGCAAGCCCCTGGTTTGCGCCGCTACAGGCGACAATTATGAAAAAATGACCGAACTGGCCAAGGGTAAAGAGTGCCCCATGGTAGTACAGGGCAAAGATATTAACGACCTGGCTGAACTGGTTGATAAAGTTGTCGGCCTGGGTCATAAGGATCTGGTTATCGACAGCGGGGCCCGGGAAACCAGCCAGGTGCTGGCAGACCTGACCCAGTTCCGCCGCCTGGCGGTTCGCAAGAAGTTCCGCTCCTTCGGTTACCCTGCTTTTGCCATCACCACCAAGGAAGATCCTAAAGAAGAAATAGTCCAGGCCGGCGTTTATGTAAGCAAATACGCCGACGTTGTGGCCCTGAAAGCGTGCGAAAAGCAGCAGCTCCTGCCGCTGTTATCCTGGCGCCAGAACCTCTACACCGACCCGCAGAAGCCGATCGCTGTAGAAGCGGGCCTGTATGATGTCGGGGACCCCGGTGACGACGCCCCTGTATACGTGACCACCAACTTCTCCCTGACCTACTTTATCGTAGAAGGGGAAGTGGAGGGCGCTCGGATTCCAAGCCGGATCCTTTCGGTTGACACCGGCGGCGTATCTGTTTTGACCGCTTACGCGGACAACAAGTTTTCCGCCGAAACGATTACCGAAGCGATCAAAAAATGCGGCCTGGAAGACAAGGTCAAGCATAAGAAGCTGGTCTTGCCCGGCCATGTGGCCGTTCTCAAAGGCACCCTGGAAGAAGAATCGGGCTGGGAAGTTATGGTTGGCCCGCGTGAAGCCTCCGGCATTAACAAGTTTGCCAAGGATAACTTCACCGGCGGTGTCAAGTAGCATCCGGCATCAAGCATCCAGTTAAGTGAACCATTTAATGAAAGGAGTATTTAAATGGCTGTAGAAATTCTTAAAGAAAAATATAGAGGTAAGGTAGGCGAAGTTGTCCTCGGCGCCACCAAGGAAAATGGAGGGACCCGCGGCCACACCATTACGGTGGGCGGCGAAACAGCCCTGCCCTTCCTGCATTTCGAAGGCGAAATTCCCAACCGTCCCGTAGTAGCCCTGGAAGTATGGGATATCAATCCGGAGTGGAACCCCTGCTTTGATGACTATTACGGCGATGTTTATGACGATGCAGGCGCCTGGGCCAAAAAGTGTGTTGAAGAATACGGGGCCGACCTGATCCAGGTCCGCCTTAAAGGCGCAGATCCCGACTTAAACGATTATTCCCCTGAAGACTGCGCGGCGACCGTTAAGAAGGTTCTCGAAGCGGTCAGCGTGCCGGTAATGGTTATCGGATGCGGCAAAGCGGAGAAGGATAATACCCTTTATAACCCCATTGCCGAAGCGGCGGCCGGCGAAAACCTGGTTATGGGCGTGGCCGAACTGGAAAACTACAAATCGGTAACCAGCGCCTGCATGGCCAACAACCACGTGGTTATCGCCCAGTCACCGATCGATATCAACATCTGCAAGCAGCTTAACATCCTTATTGCCGAGATGAGCCCGGCCATGAGCAGCCGTATCATCATCGACCCCACCGTAGCCGCCCTCGGTTACGGAATCGAGTATTCCTACTCGATCATGGAAAGAGCCCGCAACGGCGCCCTGCAGGGCGACAAGATGCTGGCTATGCCCATGTACGGCAATGCCGGTTTTGAATCATGGCGTCAAAAAGAAGCCAACATTTCAGATGAAGAGCAGCCCGGCTGGGGCGAGCAGGCAGAACGGGGCATCCTCTGGGAAGCGACAACGGCCATGGCTTACCTGCAGTCCGGTATCGACATTCTCGTGATGCGCCATCCCGAGGCCCTGAAAGTGATTAAAGGTAATATTGACGACCTGATGAAGGACAACAGCTATTAAAAATGTGAAGGAGGCAAGCAGATGATTATTATCGGCGAACGCATTAACGGAATGTTTAAGGATATCGCCAAGGCGATTAATGATCGCGATCCCGGCCCGGTCCATGAGTGGGCTAAAAAGCAGGAATACAACGGGGCCCACTATCTCGACATCAACGTCGGGCCCAGTTCTACCGAACCGGTAGAAGCCATGAAATGGCTGGTTGAAGTAACCCAGGAGGCCAGCGACCTGCCACTTGCTCTCGACTCCACCAAGTATGACGCCATTGAAGCGGGGCTTAAGCTCTGCAAGCAGCCGGCCATGATCAATTCCGTGCCGGCGGAAATGGCCAAGATGGAGCGCGTCTTCGCCATGGCCGCAGAATACGGGGCTGAGGTGATCGGCCTGGCCATGAACGAAGAAGGAATCCCCAAGGATGCCGACATGCGGGTAGGGCTGGCGGCAGAACTGGTGGCCACCGCCGATGCTTTCGGCATAGCCCCCGACATGCTCTATATCGATCCCCTGGTTTTGCCCTGCAACGTGGCCCAGGACCACGGTCCCGAAGTAATGCGCACCCTGCGGGAGATTAAGATGATTTCAGATCCCGCCCCGAAAACTACCGTGGGCTTAAGCAATATCTCCCAGGGCACCAAGAACAGGGAGCTGATCAACCGCACTTTCGCGGTTATGGCCATGGCCAACGGTCTCGATTCAGCCATCGCTGATGCCAGCGACGATGAATTAATGGCAGCGGTAGCGGCAGCGCGGATTATACTCGACATGGATATTTACTGCGATTCCTTTGTCGACGTGTTTAAACAGCGCAACCGTTAAGCTACATAAATTAGCAATCATGTTAGTTGAAGGGAAGGTGAGTATATGATAATCGCTGAACGCAAGCCGCTGGAAGAAATAGCGGCTATGGCCGCCCCTTACAAAAAAATCTGCGTGCTCGGGTGTAATACCTGCGTGGGGGTCTGTATGGCCGGCGGCGAAAAAGAGGCTGCGGAAACTGCATCCCTCTTGCGCATCCACCGCAACAAAGAGAACCAGGAAGGCGAAGTGGATGTCTTTTCTCTCGAAAGGCAGTGCGAGTTTGAATTTATTGACGAAGTTTTGGAAAGGCTGAAAAGCTATGACCTGATTATTTCCCTGGCCTGCGGTGTAGGAGTCCAGACCATGGTAGAGCATGTTCCGTCCCTGCGGGTTGTCCCGGGCCTGAACACTACTTCCATGGGTTATCCCACCGAACAGGGAGTATGGTCCGAGCGCTGCCTTGGCTGCGGGGACTGCGTCCTGCACCTGACCATGGGGGTCTGTCCCATAACCCGCTGCGCAAAAACCCTGCTTAACGGACCCTGCGGCGGTTCGGCTGAAGGGTTGTGCGAAGTCGGTGAGGATATCCCCTGCGCCTGGCAGCTGATTCATGATCGCCTTTCCAGCTTTAGCCGTTTAAACGACCTGAACGAGATTCAGCCTCCCAAGGACTGGTCAACATCGCATCACGGGGGCCCGAGAACCACAGTAAGGGAGGATGTTAGAATTGATCGCGGGGAGTAATCTGGAAAAAATAGTAAACAGTGGCAACTTTGTTGTAACCGGCGAGCTGGGTCCGCCCAAGAGCTCCGACATTACCCAGCTGAAGCACCACGCCGAAGAAATGAAAGATCATGTCGATGCCTACAATATTACCGACAACCAGACGGCTATAGTGCGCACCTCCAGCATTGCCTGCGGCTCTACCCTGGTGCAAATGGGCCTGGAGCCGATCATTCAGATCACCGTGCGCGACCGCAACCGGATCTGTATCCAGGCAGATGTCCTGGGCGCGCATGCCCTCGGCATCAAGAACATCCTCTGCCTTTCCGGAGACCACCAGAGCTTCGGCAATGAACCGGGCTCCAAGGGAGTCTACGACATCGACTCCATGCAGCTTCTAAAAGGTCTCCAGGAGATGCGGGACGAGAACCGCTTCATGGGCGGGGACGAAGTGGAAGCGCCGATCAGCTACTACTTAGGCGCGGTATCAAACCCCTTCGCCGATCCCTTCGAGTACCGGGTAGACCGTCTCGAGAAGAAGATCAACGCCGGGGCCAGCTTCATCCAGACCCAGTGTATCTTTGACCTGGACCGCTTTGAAAAATGGATGGAACTGGTCCGGGAAAGAGGCCTGCACAAGAAAGCGGCCATCATGGGCGGGGTCACCCCGATCAAGTCACTGGGAGCGGCCCGCTACATGAAGAACAATGTATCCGGGATCACCATTCCCGATGCCTTGATCGACCGCCTCAAAGGAGCAGAAAAGAAAAAAGAAGAAGGCCTGAAAATATGTATTGAAACCATCAAGAGGCTGCAGGAAATCGAAGGAGTGGCCGGAGTGCATATTATGGCCATCGCCTGGGAAGAAATCGTTCCTGAAATTGTCGAGCGCTCGGGCTTATACCCGCGCCCGCAGGTATAAACGATGGGCAGGAGCATTTCTTCACCATAATCATATTAATCACTAAAAGACAGGCCTTCACCGGCCTGTCTTTTTTTAAAACCCGGTCTACTTATCAATATGGTTGCCAGGCGCTTTATTCAAGGGAAGGGTTATTTAATAATCAGGGATAGTAGTTTTAACGGTTTTGAAGCTTTAGATTGTTTATCCTTAAAGCAGAGGTGTGCTTATGTCCAATGAACGCTCAGCAGTGATAGTCAGCGCGGCCCGCACCCCTATAGGAGATTTCGGCGGTTCCTTTAAAAATGTTTCGGCCCTGCAGCTCGGGGTTACAGCCGCCCAGGAAGCGGTTCGCCGCGCCGGCGGACTTGCCCAGGAACAGGTGGAAGAAATAATCTTTGGCAACTGCAGCCAGCGCAGCGATGAGCCCAATATCGCCCGCTGTATTGCCTTGGAGGCCGGCTTTCCGGTCCAGACCACCGGTTTTACCATCCAGCGCCAGTGCAGCTCGGCCATGCAGGCTATCGTTTCTGCCTGCCAGGAAATTATGTTAGGCGATGCCGAAATTGTGGTGGCCGGAGGGGTGG
>PWFM01000119.1 GCA_003553895.1 Syntrophomonadaceae bacterium
CCGGCAGCCGGTTTTCTCCGGGGCACCAGCAGGGCGGCGCCGGAAGGGGCAATATACCCCAGGGCCCCGCTTTCCGGGCCCAGGCGGTCCAATTCCTCCCGGAAAGCGGCCCGGTTTAATTCCTGCGGGCGACCCCGGTCCAGGAAATTGTAATTTTCTTCGATTAACCGCTCTATTAATTTATACTGATCTTTAGCCAACCCGGAAACGAGGCGATGGGCCGGCAGCATCAGCAGGCCGGAATCGGAGGCGCCGACCAGGGTAGCCAGGACATAGCCGGCCCCGGGCAGGCGGTTGAGATCGCTTTTACGGCTGTAATGAAGGGCTGTTTCGTAGCGGTGATGACCATCGGCAATAAGCACCGGTCGCCCGGCCAGGCAGGCGGTAAAGCCGGCGATTAGTTTCCGATCGTTAACCAGCCAGAGCCGGTGGTTTTGCCCCGAACTGTCGGTGGTTTCAAAAGCGGGCGGTTGGGAGACGACCTGTTCCCGGAATGAATCCATAAACGGTTCGGGATCGGGGAAAAGGCCGAAAATGGGGCTGAAATTGGCCCCGGTATGCTTTAATAATTGAAAACGGTCTTCCTTAGGGCCGGCCATGGTCTGTTCATGGGGCAGGACCAGGCCCGAGGAATAGGGCTCCAGTTTAAGGGCGGCCATAATACCGAAACGGGAAAGGGTTGTTCCCTGCCACTGAAATGACTGTTCATGGACATATAGGTTGTGGTCTCTTTCGGGCCGGAGAACGCCGGATTCCAACCACTGCCGCAAAACAGTTTTTGCCCTGGTATAGCGGTTTTCGGTCTCAGTGTCTTGCGGGTCGGTTTTCCCATATTCAAGGCGGATGACGTTGTAGGGATTATGGCGGTGCAGCTTCTCCTGCTCATCTGGATCGATTACGTCATAAGGGGGGGTAATAAGCGAGCCAGGATCGGCAACGAGTTCCCGGTTGTAGGTGATGCCTTTAAATGGTTTGATTACGGCCAAGATTGTCTCCCCCCGGTCCTCGTTTCCCTGCTGCAGACACTAAAATTCTATAACAACCGGTGGGGCATTGCAATAGAAGCGGTGGCAAAGCGCTTTTGCCGGCAAAGATTGACTTTTGCATTGCCATGTCGGAGGAACTGTGCTATACTACCTCTGGTAATTTCAAATACTCACGCTCGCCGAGGCCGGATCCGGTTGGCTTCAGGCTTGGATTACGGGTATGACGCGGGCGGCGGTAAAAACAAAAGGAGGAATTTATTTTGGCCAAGGTTACTATGAAACAATTGTTGGAGGCGGGGGTTCATTTTGGGCACCAGACCCGCCGCTGGAACCCGAAGATGAAAAATTACATCTTCACCGAGCGTAACGGAATCTACATTATCGACCTCCAAAAAACAGTAAAGCTTCTTGATGCAACCTACAACTATGTCCGTGACTTGATTGCCGACGGCGGCAATATCGTATTTGTCGGAACCAAGAAACAGGCCCAGGAATCTATCCGGTTTGAAGCCGAAAGGTGTGGCGCCCATTACGTGAACCACCGGTGGCTGGGCGGGATGCTCACTAATTTCAATACCATCCGCAAGCGGATCGATCGCATGCTCAGGTTGGAAGCAATGGAAACTGACGGGACCTTCGAAAGATTGACTAAAAAAGAAGTGCTTACCCTGCAGAACGAGAAGCAGAGGCTGCATAAGTTTTTAAGCGGCATCCGCAACATGAGAGAACTGCCGGAAGCTATATATGTGGCCGACCCGCGCAAGGAAAAAATTGCTGTTGCTGAAGCGAGAAAACTCGGTATACCGGTAATCGCCATTGTCGATACAAATTGCGATCCGGACGAAATAGACTTTTTGATCCCGGGCAATGATGACGCTATCAGGGCGGTTAAGCTGATCACGTCGGTAATCGCCGACGCAGTGCTGGAAGGCAAGCAGATTAGCGAGCAGCCTGAAGCGGAGGAGGAACCCGAAGCCGAGGAAAAAACCCTGGCGGACGTTGATGAAACAACTGCGGTTGAAGAGGCTGGAGCAGAAAGCGAAAGCAGCGCCGCCCTCAACCTGTCGGTAGACGAGGAAGATGTCTCCAACATTTCCGCAGCCCAGGTTGTGGAAGGATCGGAACAGAAACCGGAGGGAGCGGCCGAGGAAAGCGCCGAAGCCGAGGAAACCGGCGATGAAGAAAAGCAATAAAAAAGTTGCGATCCCGACAGTTAAATATAAACCAAAACCAATTAAGTTAAAATAGAGGAGTGTAGATTGATGCATATCGATGCCCAGGTAGTCAAGGCTTTGCGCGAAAAAACCGGCGCCGGCATGATGGACTGCAAAAAAGCCCTGCAGGAAGCCGGTGGAGATGAAGAGAAGGCAGTCAGCGCCCTGCGGGAAAAGGGACTGGCCCAGGCCGCGAAACGGGCGGGCAGAACTGCCAACCAGGGGCTTGTTGACTCATATATCCACCTGGGGGGCAAAATCGGGGTCCTGGTTGAAGTAAACTGCGAAACCGACTTTGTGGCCCGGAATGATGAATTTAAGGAGTTCGTCCGCAATATCTGCCTCCAGGTAGCCGCTACAAACCCGGCCTACCTGGCCAGGGAAGATGTCCCTGAAAATGAGCTGGAGAATGAACGTCAGATTATAAGAGCCCAGGCCCTCAATGAAGGAAAGCCCGAAAAAGTAATCGATAAGATTATCGAAGGTCGGATTGATAAGTTCTACAAGGAAAACTGCCTCTTAGAGCAGGCTTACGTCAAAGACGAAGAGATTACCATCAGCGAACTTTTGACCGACCTGATTGCCAGGATAGGCGAAAACATTGTTATCAGGCGTTACTGTCGCTTCGAATTGGGGCAGGGGCTTGAGTCGGACAACTCAAGTGGCTGCGGAAGTTAAGCAGAGCAAAAAGAACACTGCAAAGTGTTCTTTTTTTTAACGCTGAGCCGGGAAAAAAATTGTGGAGATTGAAGGTTTAAATGGCCATTTGTCGAATCTTAAAAAACGGGGGGTGCATTGGTGTCAAAACCTGCATACAACCGGGTAGTTTTGAAATTGAGCGGAGAAGCCCTGGCCGGTGATCGTGAATTTGGGATAGATCAAAAAGTAATGGATAGCATTGCCCTGCAGCTTAAGGAGGTCAATGCTTACAAAGTAGAAGTTGCCGTAGTTGTAGGCGGAGGCAACATATTTCGCGGCGCCCGGGCCGGAAAAGAAGGCATGGACCGCGCTACCGCCGACTACATGGGCATGCTGGCCACGGTGATCAACGCTCTTGCCCTCCAGGATGCCCTGGAAAGACACGAGGTCGATACCAGGGTTCAGACGGCGGTGCAGATGCAGCAGGTAGCGGAGCCCTATATCAGGCGGAGAGCGCTGCGGCATTTGGAAAAAGGGCGCATTGTTATCTTTGCCGGGGGAACGGGCAACCCCTATTTTTCCACTGATACGACGGCGGCTTTAAGGGCGGCAGAGATAGAAGCGGAGGTAATCCTGCTGGCCAAGGGCAAGGTTGATGCCGTCTATGATGCCGATCCCCTGCTTAATCCTGACGCTCACCGGTTTAGCGAACTTAATTATATCGAGGTAATTAATCAGCACCTGGGCGTTATGGATTCCACGGCTGCTTCACTGTGCATGGACAACAAGATTCAACTGATCGTTTTCGGACTCAATTATGGCAATATCAAAAAAGCAATTATGGGCGAGAAAATAGGAACCTTAATTAGGGGTGGTTAAGCTATGACAGAAGATATTTATGCTGATGCCGAAGAGAAGATGGACAAGGCTATTACCGCTTTTCAGCGTGAACTGTCGACATTGAGGGCAGGAAGGGCGATGCCTTCTCTGCTGGATCGGATTGAGGTTGATTATTACGGAGTGAGCACTCCGTTGAACCAGCTGGCCGGGGTGAGCGCCCCCGAACCGCGCCTGCTGGTTGTGCAGCCCTGGGACAAGCAGGCTATGCCGGAGATCGAAAAGGCCATTATGAAATCCGATCTGGGCCTGACTCCCAGCAACGACGGCAACGTGATCAGGTTAACCATTCCGGAGCTAACCGAAGAAAGACGTAAAGACCTGGTCAAATATGTCCGCAAGAAGGCCGAAGAAGGCAGGGTGTCGATACGAAATATCCGCCGCGATGCCAACGACGAGATCAAGAAATTGGAAAAAGAAAGCGAGATCTCCGAAGATGAAAGCAGGCGTTCCCAGGACAGCATCCAGGAGTTGACCAATGAGAAGATAGAAGAGATAGACAAGCTCCTGGATAACAAGGAAAAAGAAATGATGGAAGTTTAACCGGAAGCGGTTTATACATTATTATGAGCTGCGTCTGATCCAGAACCGCTTCGCTATAATATTCTAACCTGGTTATTGGCAATGACAAACCAGAGGCGGCTCTCTCTTGGCAGGAGAAGGGGGAGCCGTTATTTTTGAACGGTGGAGTTTGTAATTGGCTACTTCAAAAAGAGAAGCTGAACTGAAGCAAAGGATCGACCCGGGAAAGGTCCCCCGCCATATTGCGATTATTATGGACGGCAACGGCCGCTGGGCCGTAGAAAAGGGCCTGCCCAGGCAGGAGGGTCACCGGCAAGGTGTGGAAACCGTCCGGGATACGGTCAGGTGCGCCAATGATCTTGGTATCGGGATCCTGACCCTTTTTGCCTTTTCTACGGAAAACTGGCAGCGTCCGGCCTGGGAAGTCAATTACCTGATGAGCCTGCCCGAAAAGTATTTTCAATCCGAACTGCCGGAACTAATTCGCAACAACGTTCGGGTCAGGTTAATCGGCGATAAAGCCAGGTTGCCCGGTAAAGTTAGAAAAGCGGTTGAAGACGGCTCGGAAGCGACCAAAAACAATACGGGGATGATTTTGAATTTTGCCCTGAACTACGGGGGCCGATCTGAGATCCTGCGGGCTGTTAACGACCTGCTCAGCGATGCGGCGGCGGGTAATGTAAAGGGCCGGATCGATGAAAACAAGTTTTCTGCTTACCTTTACACAGCCGGACTGCCCGATCCGGACCTGTTGATCAGGACCGGCGCAGAAAAAAGAATTAGTAATTTTTTATTATGGCAGCTGGCCTATGCAGAACTATGGTTTTCAAATGTGTACTGGCCTGATTTTTCCAGGCTTCACTTGATAGAAGCGGTGCATGATTACCAGATGCGCAAAAGGCGGTTCGGTAAACTCTAATAAATAAAGGTGATTATTAATGCTGCTGCTCCGTATATTATCAGCCCTGGTGGGCATACCAGTTATAATTGTGGGCATTTATTATGGCGGCCCCTGGTTTGCGCTGTTATTGCTTTTAATCATAAATGTGGCCATTTTTGAGTACAACCAGGTCATTAAGATCGGAAATTCCAGTTTCCTGGCAGTGGTTAACCACCTGGGTGTTAGCTTTTATTTAATCATTATTTATCTCGAAGAGTATGCCTTGATCACCCCCCTGTTCCTGGTCCTGCTTTTTATTATGTTCGTCAACGTTTTATTCAACATGGAGGTTGAAGAAAAACAAAGCTTTAGCGAGTCGGCCACGGCGCTGTGGGGTGTTGTATACCTCGGGGTGCTTTTTGGCTACCTGCTGATGCTGCGCCTGCAGCCTGAAGGGGCTTTGTATACTTATGCCCTGTTTGCCGGGATCTGGATTCATGACACCATGGCTTATTTCATCGGGGTTAAGTGGGGAATACGTAAATTTGCGCCTCAGATCAGCCCCAAAAAATCGGTGGAAGGTTCCCTGGCCGGAATGGGCGGGACCATTATCGTCTTTTTTTCAGCAGCAATCCTTTTTCCGGAGCTTTTTGCTTTTCCCCCGGCCGGGGCCATTATCCTGGCCCTCGGAATATCTGTATTTGCCCAGCTGGGCGATCTAATGGAGTCGGCCCTGAAGCGGCAGATGCAGGTTAAAGATTCCGGGTCTATTATTCCGGGACACGGGGGAGTGCTGGATCGCTTCGACAGCATTATGCTGGCCGCGCCTTTTGCTTATTATTTCTTCCTGCTTGCCGGCATGTTTTAACCGGCATTAATTTTCAAGAATTTGGACATGGTGTATAATGGAAAAGAAGATTGCAATACTAGGTTCGACAGGCTCAATAGGACGGCAAACCCTGGAGGTAGTCGAGGCCCTTGGCAAAGGCTACAGGGTGGTTGCCCTGACCGCGAACAACAACGATAGCCTGCTGGCGGAGCAAATCAGGCGTTTTAAACCCGACCTGGCCGTTTTAACCGGCGCTGAAGCCGCCGCCAGGCTGGTCCATAACGTTGCCGGAACAGGTTGCGCTGTCCAACAGGGCAAGGAAGGACAGCTGCAGGCAGCTACCTGGCCCACAGCCGACCTGGTTGTTCTGGCCCAGGTCGGGTTCAGCGGTTTCGCGCCCCTGGTTGCCGCTTTGAAAGAGGGCAAAAGAGTTGCCCTGGCCAATAAAGAATCACTGGTTATAGGAGGATCGATATTAAAGGGCATGGGGCTGCTGGACCGGGAGAAAATCCTGCCGGTTGACAGTGAACATTCAGCCATCTGGCAGTGCCTGGGCAATGCGGGACCTGAAGAAGTGGCCCGGGTTTACCTGACCGCGTCAGGAGGACCTTTTTTCGGGTGGAACAAAGAAAGCCTCCATGCTGTGACCCCTGCCCAGGCCCTGAAGCATCCAAACTGGCAGATGGGAAACAAGATCACCATCGATTCGGCTACGATGATGAACAAAGGACTTGAGGTTATTGAAGCAAAGTGGCTGTTTAACCTGGACCTTGAGCAAATAGACGTAATTATCCACCGGCAGAGCATAATACATTCAATGGTGGAATATATCGACGGATCCATAATAGCCCAGCTGGGTGAGCCCGATATGCGCCTGCCTATTCAACAAGCCCTTACCCATCCGGTGCGCGTAAAAAGCCCGGTAAAGAACTTAAATCCTTTTGATAAAAGACTTGACTTTTATCCGCCCGACCGGGATAATTTTCCTTGCCTCGACCTGGCTTACCGGGCGGCGTATTTGGATGGAACCATGCCGGCCGTCCTTAACGGGGCCAATGAAGTGGCCGTAGAGGAGTTTATTGGAAACAGGATCGGTTTCACCGCCATTCCTGAGGTTATCAGGGCGGTCATGGACCGGCACACAATAATTGATAATCCCGGCATCGATGATGTTGTTGATGCCGATCAATGGTCTCGCCGGAAAGCGGTTGAGATAATAGATGCGCAGACGGGAAGGATGAGTTAAATGCAAAGTGTAATTTTGACTGCAGTTGCTGCCATATTTGTATTCGGTTTATTAATCCTGGCTCACGAGTTGGGGCACTATTTTGTAGCGCGCCTGACCGGGATCCGGGTTTTAGAACTGGCTGTCGGTTTTGGCCCAAAACTGTTCGGCTGGAATAAGCAGGGGATCGATTATTCGCTGCGGGCCGTGCCCCTGGGCGGTTTTTGCCGCTTAATGGGAGAAAGTCCCGAAGAAGCCGAGGATCCGGACAGTTTCCCCCAGAAACCAATTCCGAGCAGGCTGGCGGTGCTGCTGGCCGGATCGGTGATGAACCTGTTTTTGGCCCTGCTGGTATTTTTTGCGATTTTCTTCTTTATTGTCGGCACGCCCACCGATACTGCCGAAATTGGTTATATCGTCGAGAATTCACCCGCCGAAGAAGCGGGACTGCAGGTAGGCGACAGGATCACAACCATTGATAATGAACCGGTCGAAACTTTTAACGATGTCGTAAGCATTATATCACCCCGGGCTGATCAGGAGTTTAACATCACCGTGCTCAGGGAGGGCGAAGAAGTAAGTTATACGGTCACGGCAGAACAGGAGTCCGGCACAGGCCGGGGCATAATCGGGATCGGGCAAATGCTGGAAAGGTACAGCCTGGTCCAATCGATTGAGCAAAGCTTTCGCCAGTACGGCATGATCCTGGCTTCTTTTTATCATGTCTTTGCCGGAGATGCCCCTCTCGATGATGTGGCCGGTCCGGTCGGGATTATCCATATAATTGGCGAAGTGGCGCAAACCGGTTTGTTAAACCTGCTTATGCTTACAGCGCTGATCAGTATTAACCTGGGCATAATAAACCTGCTGCCCATACCGGCCCTGGACGGCGGCAGGATTTTGTTCCTGCTTATTGAAGCGGTTCGCGGCCGCCCGATTGAACCGGAAAAAGAGGGTTTTATCCATTTCATTGGGTTTGCCCTTTTGATTACCTTTATCCTGTTTATTACGTACCAGGATATACTGCGCCTGTTTTTTGGACAGAATAATTAACCGGGCCGCCGTTTATTGTGACCGGTTGGCGCTAATCATATACTAACGTGGTGCTGAAAAAATGGAGAATATTACACGCAGGCAAACCAGGCCCGTTCAGGTCGGTGGCGTAACAATCGGCGGCGCTGCGCCGGTGGTTATTCAATCAATGGCCAACTCTAAAACTAACGATTACGAGGCCACCCTGGCCCAGATTATCCAGCTGGCCGAAGCCGGCTGCGAACTGGTCCGCCTGGCCATCCCGGACCAAAAGGCGGTGGAAGTATTGGCCGCCCTGGCCCAAAACAGCCCGGTGCCTCTTATTGCCGATATCCATTTTGATGCCCGTCTGGCCCTGGCAGCGATGGAAAATGGAGCGGCCAAGATCAGGATAAACCCGGGTAATATCGGAGGCAAGGGCAAATTAACTGAGCTGGCCCGGAAAGCGGAGCAGCTGAATATTCCGATCCGGATCGGTGTCAATGCCGGATCTCTGGAAAAGAGGCTTCTTGAAAAACATGGCGGCGCAAGCGCCCCCGCGCTGGTTGAATCCGCCCTGGGCTATTTAGAAGCGCTCGAAGAAATTGGTTTTACTAAGATAGTCGTTTCTCTCAAGGCTTCAGATGTGTTAACGACTATCAAGGCATACCGGCTTATTTCCGAACAAAGGTCATATCCCCTGCATCTTGGAGTGACCGGGGCGGGGCCCTTGCGCTCCGGCCTGATCAAAGGAGCAATCGGCATCGGGGCCCTGCTGGCCGAAGGTATTGGCGACACGATCAGGGTATCGCTTACCGCTCCTCCGGTAGAAGAGGTCAGGGCGGCAAGGCAGATCCTGCAGGCCCTGGGAATGCAGTGGTATGCTCCTGAACTCATTTCCTGTCCCACCTGCGGGCGGTGTTCCGTAGACCTGGTGGCCCTGGTCAACGAAGCGGAGGCGCTGCTGGAAGGGTACCGGTTTCCTTTAAAGGTAGCGGTCATGGGCTGCGCAGTTAACGGCCCCGGTGAAGCCAGGGAAGCCGAGCTGGGAATTACCGCAGGTAAGAAACACGGCATTGTTTTCAGTCACGGCAAAGTGATCAGGACTGTGGCTCTCGATTGCCTGCTGGATGCTTTTAAAGAAGAACTGGATCGGGTGGCGGCAGAAAAAGCCGGACGCTCACAGGGAGGATAACATGGAAGTAGCGGCAATAATACCGGCTTATAACGAAGAAAAGACAGTAGGTGCTGTGATCGGCACACTGCAGCAGTCGCCTGATGTCAAACGGATCATCGTGGTCAGCGACGGCTCGGAGGACGATACGGTTAAGGCAGCGATGAAATATAAAGGGGTGGAAGTTATTGACCTGCTTGACAACAGGGGTAAAGGGGGAGCAATAAAAGCGGGTCTGGATCGCTGCAGTTCTGAAGTTATCTTAATCCTGGATGCCGACCTGATCGGCCTCAGCAGGGACCATGTTCGGGCCCTTTTAGAGCCGGTTTTAGAGGGAAGAGCGCTGATGGCGGTGGGATTATTTGAAAAAGGGCGGATGGCTACCGATTTTGCTCAAAAGATGGCGCCTTTTTTATCCGGCCAAAGAGCGATGAAAAGAGATCTCCTGGAAAACATTTCAGACCTCGACCTCTCTCGTTTCGGCATCGAGGTGGCGCTCCATAAGTATGTGGAAGACAATGAAATAGAAGCGGAGGTGGTCCAGCTTCCGGACCTGTCTCACGTCATGAAAGAAGAAAAACTCGGTTTCTGGAAAGGAGTTCTGGCCAGGGGGAAAATGTACTGGGAGATTTTTAAATACGTGATCAGGATTGATACCGATACCAAGTAAGCGGCGGCGGAAATTTAACAGCAACTTTTGAAGCTTTAACAGCAGTCCTGTTCGGCAAAAAGTATATACCCCGGGGATGCTAAAGCAGCCGGTAAAGGGTCGGGGAATCGGCCTTTCGCACGAGTTGCTTATAGATCGTATTTATGATAAATTAGTAAAGATGATAGGGTTTATCTTGTCAAGGGTGGGTGGTTCCCACTCTTTCATGTTAATTGGACTGTTATTGTCACCCCTTGAAGGAGGGCTTAATTACTGAAGGGAGAGCCGGTTTTTATGAGCAGGGAGGAATTAAAGGATAGGTTAGTTGAATTAATTGAACCTTTAGTGGAAAGCAAGGGTTTTGAGCTGGTTAAGCTGGAGTATAGCTCCGGTAAACAGGGCAAGCTCAATCTTTACATAGACCGGGCAGGCGGGGTAACTATTGATCACTGCGAATTGATCAGCAATGCCGTCTCTGACCTCCTTGATTACCATGACCCGATTGCCCATGCTTACAGCCTGGAAGTTTCTTCTCCCGGCATTGAACGCCCGCTGACCAAGAAAGAACATTTTGAGCGTTTTGAGGGAGAAAGGGTAAAAATAAAAACCTCTGAGGAGGTTGAAGGCCGGAAAAAATTCAGCGGCACCCTGGCCGGCACCGGGGAAAGCTCAGTTATCATTGCCACTGAAGAGGGAAAAAAGGTGGAAATACCGCTATCAATGGTCGCAAAGGCCAACCTGTGGTTGCCAAAAGAAGATAAAGATCAGTTATTTAAAGAAAAATAAAAAAACAATAAGAAAGGAGGTTTAGTCAAGCGATGAACGATGACCTGTTTGCAGCGATATCATCGCTGGAAAAAGAAAAGGGGATCAGCAAAGAAGTGCTCTTTGAAGCGCTTGAAGTTGCTCTTGTTTCGGCATATAAAAGAAATTTCCAGTCATCACCAGCAGTGCGGGTCAGTATAGACCGGGAGACGGGTGAAATTAAAGTTTTTTCACAGCTTAAAGTGGTGGAGGAAGTAGAAAGCGAGGACCAGGAAGTAAGCTTATACGAAGCCAGGGTTTATGAGCCGCGCTGCCAGATTGGCGACCTGATCGAAATGGAGGTTACTCCCAAGGAATTTGGGAGGATTGCGGCGCAAACTGCCAAGCAAGTTGTGATCCAGAGGATCAGGGAAGCGGAAAGGGAATTAATTTACGAGAATTTTACCGATCGGACCGAGGAAGTAATAACCGGCCTGGTGCGCCGGTTTGAGCATAAAAATGTCATTATAGATCTCGGCAGGACGGAAGCGATTTTGCCCGTGGAAGAACAGATTCCCCATGAACGCTACCGCCAGGGCGAACGGGTAAAGACTTATATTATGGATGTCAAAAAAACAACCAAGGGCCCCCAGATTACCGTATCCCGCACCCACACCGGTTTCCTGAAAAGGCTTTTTGAGATGGAGGTTCCTGAAATATACGAAGGGATCGTGGAGATAAAGGGCGCCGCCCGCGAAGCCGGGTATCGTTCCAAACTGGCTGTTTACTCGGCCAACAGTGATATTGATCCGGTTGGCTCCTGCGTCGGGCCAAAGGGAAGCCGGGTCCAGGCCATCAGCAATGAACTGAAAGGCGAAAAAATTGATATTATCAAGTGGAGCGAGGAAACCGAAGAGTTTATTGCTAATTCTCTGAGCCCGGCCAAGGTGTCCTCTGTAATTATCGATTCGGATCGTAAAGAGGCCAGGGTAATTGTCCCCGACAACCAGCTGTCACTGGCTATCGGCAAGGAAGGGCAAAATGCCCGCCTGGCGGCTAAAATAACCGGCTGGAAGGGGGATATTTCCAGCGAAACTCAGTATGCGGAAAAAAGCTTTTCCGAAATCGGCCTGGCCGATGAATCGTCAGACGAAGGAGAGGCTTCAGAAGAAAATGACCTGCTGAAGGCTTTAAACTGGGATGATGATACTTCCGCAGCCGAAGCAGAAAAGGGCCCCGGCCCCGACGAAGAAACAGAACAGTCCGGAGAAGAAAAAGCTGAAACCGAAGACATGGCCGAGGGCGAAAAGGCAGTGGAAAACACTGAAGCTGAAGAGGCCGCAGAGGAATCCCGGGAAGAGGCCATGGAAGAGGAGCCGCGAAAGGATGAGTAAGAAAAAAAAGATCCCCTTAAGGATTTGTATCGGGTGCAGGGGGAAAATGCCAAAAAAGGAACTGGTGCGGATTGTCCGGACACCCGAAAATGAACTTGTGCTTGATACGACCGGGAAAAAACCCGGCCGGGGGGCTTATATCTGCCCCAGTGAAGAATGTTTCAAAAAAGCGCTCAAAGGAAAACGGCTGGAGAGAAATTTACAGCAGCCGGTTTCTTCCGAGTTGATTACTGAAATAACCGGTATTTTGAAACAAAACGAGAGTGAATTATAACAGGGAGGGCTTACTTTATGGAGGTGTAACAGGTGAGCAAAGTGAGAGTTTATCAACTGGCAAAAGAGCTGGGGACAACCAGCAAGAAATTGATCGAAGTAATGGAGAATATGGACATAGAAGTCAACAATCACATGAGCACTTTGACCGATGAAGAGGCCAAGAAAGTGATGTCCATATTAACCGGCGAAACCGAGGGCAAAAAACCCGGCGAAGATAAAAAAGCTGCGGGGAAAAAGGGCGCAGAAAAAGAAAAACCCGGCCCTGAACCGGCTAAGCCGGAGGCGAAGAAAAGCAAACCGAAGGGGAAAGATAAAGAAAAGGACGGGACCCAGGAACAGAAAACCCTGGGACGGAAAGCCCGTAAGATGATCCAGGAAGAAAAACGAGCGGCGATGCTTAAAGCCCAAAAACCGAAACTGCGGCTTGAAGGGCAGATTACAGTGGCAGAACTGGCTTCTCACCTTGATCTTAACCCCACGGAGTTAATAACCGAGCTGATGGATATGGGCGTGATGGCCAGTATCAACCAGCCATTAACTACCGAAACAGTTGAGTTTGTGGCCGAGGAACACGGTTATGAAGTGGAATATATCGAGGATGAACTGGAAGAGGAACTGCTGGCCGTGCGCGAGGGTGAAGATGAGGCCGGCATTGAAGAGGTGCCGCGCAAACCGGTGGTGACCGTCCTGGGCCACGTCGACCACGGAAAGACCCTTCTTTTAGATGCCATCAGGAGCGCCAATGTCATTTCCGGCGAGGTAGGGGGAATAACCCAGCACATCGGCGCCTACCAGGTTAATGTGGACGATAAAAAGATTGTTTTCCTGGATACTCCGGGACACGAGGCTTTTACGGCCATGCGGGCCCGCGGAGCGCAGGTTACCGACATCGCTATCCTGGTTGTTGCCGCCGATGACGGGGTCATGCCCCAAACCGTGGAAGCGATCAACCACGTTAAAGCGGCGGGAGTCCCTATTATGGTGGCTATAAATAAGATGGATAAGCCGGAGGCCAATCCGGATCGGGTCAAGCAGCAGCTGTCCGAACACGAACTGGTGCCTGAAGAATGGGGCGGCGATACGATTATGGTCCCCGTCAGCGCTATTAAGGGCGAAGGTCTGGATGAACTCTTAGAGATGGTAACCCTGCTGGCCGAAGTCAGCGAGCTGAAGGCGTCACCGGATCGGGTGGCCCGGGGCACCGTAATTGAGGCCAACCTGGATAAAGGACGGGGGCCGGTGGCTACAATTCTGGTCCAGGATGGGACCCTGCACGTGGGCGAGCCGATCATCTGCGGTTCGATTGCCGGTAAAATTAGGGCTATGTTTAATGAACACGGCGAACGGGTTGAATTAGCAGGGCCATCTACCCCGGTAGAGATTCTGGGTTTAAACGATGTCCCCATGGCCGGAGACAGTTTCCAGGCGGTGGACAGCGAACGGGTGGCCCGCGATGTAGCGACTAAAAGGGCTGATAAAATTAAAGAAGCGAGCCGGAAAGTGCAGAGGGTAACCCTGGACGATCTGTTTAAACAGATCCAGGAAGGCGAAATTAAAGATTTGAACCTGATCTTAAAAGCCGATGTCCAGGGATCTTTGGAAGCTCTCAAAGATTCCCTTTCCAAGCTCAGCCTGGATGAAGTCCACATCAAGATAATCCATACCGGCGTTGGCGCGATTAACGAATCCGATATCATGCTTGCTTCCGCCTCAAACGCTATCGTGATCGGTTTTAATGTCCGCCCCGTCAGCAACACCCGTAAACTGGCTGAAAAGAACCAGGTGGATGTGCGCCTCTACCGGATCATTTACGAAGCGATAGAAGATATTCAGGCTGCGGTGAAAGGCATGCTCAAGCCGGAGATGAAAGAAGTGATCCAGGGCCAGGTCGAAGTAAGGCAGGTTTTTAAGGCCTCAAAGCTGGGCAGCATTGCCGGATCATACGTGCTTGAAGGTAAAGTTACCCGCAACTCACAGGTCCGGGTAATCCGCGACGGGACTGTTGTCCACGACGGGGGCAGCATTGCTTCGCTGAAAAGGTTTAAAGACGATGTTCGCGAAGTTTCTTCCGGCTATGAATGTGGAATTCTGCTCGAGAATTTTAACGACCTGCAAGAAGGAGATATTATTGAAGCTTATGTCATGGAGCAGGTTGCTCGTTAGGCTTTAATATATTCGCCGTATATTGTGCCAGTAGGAGGTTTCGATCATGACTGAAAATAGAGTACGGCGGGTGGCAGAGCAAATAAAAAAAGATATTGGCGCGATTATCAATTATGAAATTAAAGACCCGGGCGTGGCGCGGCTTACCAGTGTAACCGATGTTGACCTCTCCAGGGATTTGCGCCATGCCGCGGTGTATATCAGTATTTACGGCAGCGATGCGGAAAAAGAAGAAACCCTGCAGGCTCTGAACAGGGCGGCCGGGTTTATACGCAGCGAAATAGGAAAGAGGATCAGGTTGAGACATACCCCTGAAATAAATTTTCGCCTTGACAACTCCATTGAATACGGAGCCTACATCGAAAGAGTAATAAAATCATTGAAAGAAGAAGAGAATGATGGCCAGGACAGTGGATCAGGATAAAATAATTGATATTTTACAGGAAGCGGATTACTTATATCTTGTTTCCCATATGCAGCCCGACGGAGACAGTGTCGGTTCTTTGCTGGCAATGGGAGAAGGTTTGAGAAGGCTGGGTAAGCAGGTCAGGATGTTTACTCCGGGAAAGATACCCCGCAAGTACAGCTTCTTGCAGGGAGCTGATCAGGTAGAGCATGATATCGCAGATTGCAACCCTGAGATAACAGCCGTCATCCTTGACAGCAGCGACGCCGACCGGTTGGGAGTCCTTAAGGAATCTTTCATGGAATGCCGGACCATCATTAATATTGATCACCATGTCACCAACCAGTGGTTTGGCACATTAAACCTGGTCGATTCGAATGCTTCCGCCACCGGCGAGATTGTTTTTCATCTCCTAAAAGAACTTGGCGTAGCGATGAATTATGATCTTGCCGAAGCCTTATATGTCGCCATATCTACCGATACCGGTTCCTTCAAATACGATAACACCACCCCGGAAACCCACAGGGTTATTGCCGAACTCCTGGCAGAGGATTTAAGTCCGGGAGTTATTTCGCAGCGTATATTTGATGAACGGCCCCTGTCATTTTATATCCTGCTCAAAGAAGCAATTTCCAGCCTGGAGATGTATGGCGGACGGAGAATAGCGATCATGACCCTGAGCCGCGACATCAGGCTGCGGAGCGGGGCTTCCACCGATGAACTGGACGGGATAGTTAATTACACCCGGAACATCGAGGGTGTGGAGCTGGGTATTCTATTTTACGTAGAAAACGAGCAGGAAGTCAAAGTAGGATTTCGTTCGAAAACGATGGACGTCAGCATTTTGGCCGGACGATTAAACGGCGGCGGGCATCCCCGGGCGGCCGGGTGCCGCATCTACGAAGATTACCAGGCTGTTAAAAGCAAGGTGATGTCTGAATCCCTGCAGATGCTTAAAGATCTGCCCGATTAAGGGAGTTAAAACAGTGGACGGAATCATAGTGGTCAACAAACCCTGCGGACTTACTTCACACCAGGTAGTCCAGGCGGTGCGCCGGTTGTTCCCCGGGACCAGGGTTGGCCATTCCGGGACCCTGGATCCGGTGGCCACCGGCGTCCTGCCGGTATGCCTGGGCCGGGCGACCCGGATAAGCGAATTTATTATAGAACACCCTAAAACCTACCGGGCAGCCGTGACCCTGGGCAAGATCACCGATACGGATGACTGCGAGGGAAAAATTATCGGAATTTCGACGGTCCCCAGGCTGGAAAGAAACAGGATTGAAGAAATTCTGACCGGCTTCCAGGGAACCATAGAGCAGCTGCCGCCTCGTTATTCAGCCGTTAAATACCGGGGAAAGCCTCTTTACAAATGGGCCAGAAACGGCCAAGAAGCGCCGCGGAAAATTCGCCAGGCCAAAATATACTGGATTAAACTGCTGGAATTCAATCCCGGCGGGGAACCACAGCTGGTTATTGATGTGAAATGTTCAAAGGGGACCTATATCCGCACCCTGGCCCTGGATATCGGACAGGCCCTTGGCTGTGGCGGACACCTGCAGTCCCTGTCCAGGCTGGCCGTAGGGCCTTATAATCTTGGAGACGCTTTTACCCCGGAAAGGATCGAGAGGTTATGCCAGGAGAAGCGGTTTGAGGAATTGATCAGGCCCATGGACTCAGCTTTGTCGGTTATGCCCGCTTTTTATCTTAAGCAGGACCGGGTGGAAGCTCTGAAAAACGGGCAGACAGTTAAACTAACCGATTCTGAAATAAAGCGGCAGCCTGAATATGACGGGCTGGAAAAAAGACAGGAAGAAGTTAAAATGGGCGGGAAGGCCAGGATTTATGGGCAGGACGGCAGTTTTAAAGCGATTGCCCGCCTGGAAGAAAATGAGCCGGGAGTCAGGCTTAAGACCCTGAAATACCTGGCGCCATAAACCCGGCTGTCAGGTCCGGAAAGAGAGGAACCGGGCCGGAAGCGCATTAATATTATTGAGCAGGTTATGCAGAAGGGTGATAGACCATGGAGTTGATAAACGGCGCCGGACGCGTTCCGGTAGAAGCGCGTCCGCTTTATATAGCTCTCGGTAATTTTGATGGTGTGCACCGGGGGCACCAGGCCATATTAAAGACGGCTGTTGAAAAAGCCCGGGAGACGAACGGTTTTAGCGCCGCCTTGATTTTTGATCCCCATCCCCTGATTGCTCTCAGGCCGGAGCATCCCCTGACTTTGCTCACAGATATAGCCGATCGCAGCGAAATCATGGCCGAACTGGGCCTGGACTATTTCATCGTCGAGCCTTTTACCGACGCCATTGCTTCTCTTACACCCGAACAGTTTATTCGCCGGGTTTTGGTGGAAAAACTTGCGGTCAGCGGGGTTTTTGTTGGCGAAAACTATTCTTTTGGCAAGCAGGGCACGGGCAGCGCCGATACCCTGGCTTACTGGGGGAAGGAGCTCGGTTTTGAAGTAAATGTCGTCCCCATGCTGAAAGATACAGGCAAAGAGATAAGCAGCTCCAGGATCAGGTCCATGCTTCTAGCCGGTTTTGTCAGCGAAGCGGCCGACCTGCTCAATTATTACTTCTTCAGGCAGGGGAAAGTGATCAAAGGTTACGGGATTGGAAAAGAAATGGTTTACCCGACCGCCAATATTGCTGCTTCTTCCCGGCTGCTGTGGCCGGGCCAGGGAGTTTATTTAACAACCGTGGATAACTTAAACGATGGTCCCTATTACGGAGTGACCAATGTGGGTTCCAGGCCGACTTTTTCTGATCACAAAAGCACCGTGGAGACCCATATTTTAGATTTTAACGGTACTATTTACAACTACGAGATCCGGATTTGTTTTTTGCAAAAGCTGAGGGACACGAAAACTTTCAATTCCCCTCGCCAGTTAAAAGAGCAAATCAAACAGGACATTGAAAAAAGCAGGAGCATTATTCAAAAACTGGCTATAAAAAAGAAAGAGAGCGCCAATTCTTTACAAGTGGGATGCACTGTGCTAAGATCGCTTTAGTTGGAACCGCTGACTAGGTATGGCGATATCCCGACGCTTTACTTGGCAAGCGGCGATTAATAAAAGGGAGGATTACGTAATGCTTGAACAGGAAAGAAAACAGGAGATTATTGATCAGTACAAAACTCATGAAGGGGACACCGGTTCTCCGGAAGTGCAGATTGCTTTGCTGACAGAAAGAATCAAATACCTTACCGAACACTTAAAAACCCACAAAAAGGATTATCATTCCCAGCGGGGATTGTTGAAAATGGTAGGGCGCAGAAGGGGATTGCTGAATTACCTGCGTGACAATTCTCCTGAACGATACCAGGAACTGTTAAGCAGACTGGGCTTGCGTAAATAACAAAGATTTATTTTACACGGGGGCTTGCCCCCGTGTTTCAGTTGTAAAACTTGAGTAGTTGAGAGGAGTATCAGCATATGCAATCTTATAGCTTGGAAATGCAGGGCCGGACTATGACCCTGGAAACCGGTCGGTTGGCCAAACAGGCCAGCGGCGCCGTTCTTGTTCGTTATGGGGATACAGTAGTCCTCGTAACGGCTACTGTATCTGATGAACCGCGTGAAGGAGTGGACTTTTTTCCTTTAACCGTAGATTACGAAGAGAGACTTTACGCCGTGGGCCGGATTCCGGGCGGATTCATTAAGCGTGAAGGACGCCCCACTGAAAGAGCAATCCTGGGCTGCCGCCTGACCGACCGGTCCTTAAGGCCTCTATTCTCAAAAAACTTCCGTAATTCCGTCCATATTGTAAGCACGGTCCTTTCCATGGACCAGGACTGCCCCCCCGAACCGCTTTCCATTACCGGGGCTTCAGCAGCGCTGGCTATATCAAAAATACCTTTCGACGGCCCGGTAGCGGCAGTTATCGTGGGCTTAATCGATGGCGAACCCGTGGTGAATCCCAACCAGGAACAGCTGCAGCAGAGCGATCTGCACCTGATGCTGGCCGGGACCAAGGACGCTGTCATGATGGTGGAAGCCGGGGCCCAGGAAATCAGCAGGGAAGAAGTGCTAAAGTGCATTGAAGCCGGCCATGAGACTATCAAGGAAATAGTAGCCGCGCAAGAACAGATGGTGGCGGATTGCGGGACCGAAAAAATGGCCATCCCGGAAGTTGCACTTCCGGACCCGCTGGTATCGGAAGTGCAGCCGGCCATCAAGGACGGCATCAGTGAGGCCCTGCAGATTGTCGATAAGCAGGAGCGTGAAAATAAGCTGGCCGAATTTAAAAGCGAAATCCTGGCCAAATACCTGGAAGAATACCCTGAAAATGAAGCTGAAATTGGTAAAATATTTGAGAAAGTTCTCCGGGAGACTCTGCGTGAAATGGTGCTGAAACAAAACCTGCGCGCCGACGGGCGCAGACCCGATGAAATCAGGCCGATCACCTGTGAAGCTTCGGTGCTTCCCAGGACGCACGGGTCGGCAATTTTTACCCGCGGTCAAACCCAGGTTCTCAGCATCTGCACCCTGTCTGCCCTGCGGGATGTGCAGATCATCGATGGCCTGGGCCTGGAAGAATCAAAACGGTTTATGCACCACTATAACTTTCCGCCCTACAGTGTTGGCGAAGCCGGCTTCATGCGCGGTCCCGGGCGCCGGGAGATAGGCCACGGCGCTTTGGCGGAAAGAGCTCTTGAACCGGTTGTGCCTTCCGAGGATGAATTCCCCTATACCGTGCGGCTGGTTTCAGAAGTTCTTGAATCAAACGGCTCGACATCTATGGGCAGTGTGTGCTCATCTTCAATGGCGATGATGGACACCGGCGTCCCGGTCAAACGGGCAGTCGGGGGCATTGCTATGGGCCTGATTAAAGAGGATGAAGATGTGGCCATCCTGTCCGATATCCAGGGAGTAGAAGACTTCCTGGGCGACATGGACTTTAAAGTAGCGGGAACGGAAAAGGGCATTACTGCTCTGCAGATGGACATCAAGATCAAGGGAATATCGTGGGAAATTCTGCAGGAGGCCCTGCACCAGGCCGATGTCGGGTATAAATATATTTTAAGCAAAATGGGTGAAGTAATCGGCGAACCGAGGCCCGAACTGTCTCCGAATGCGCCGCGCATGATCAGGCTCCAGATCCCGGTTGATAAAATCAGGGATGTCATCGGGCCGGGCGGCAAGATGATTAACAAGATTATTGCCGATACCGGAGTCGATATCGACATTGAACCGGATGGCAGGGTCTTTATTGCTTCGGTCGATCCCGAAGGTGGCGAGAAGGCAAAACAAACCATCGAAACCCTGGTTAAGGAAGTAGAACCCGGTGAAGTTTACAAGGGTAAAGTAACCCGGGTCGAACGCTACGGAGCGTTTGTAGAGTTGCTGCCCGGAAAAGAAGGGCTGCTGCACATTTCGCACCTGGATCACCACCGGGTAGACAAAACCGAAGATGTAGTCAACCTCGGCGATGAAGTTGAGGTTAAAGTTCTTGATATCGATGACAGGGGAAGGATTGATCTCTCCAGGAAGGCCCTCCTGAAGAAGCCAGAAGGCAGCGGAGGGGACGG
>PWFM01000045.1 GCA_003553895.1 Syntrophomonadaceae bacterium
AAGATGTTATCCGGGGCAACGATCGCCTCCGGGAAGCTTAGTTTCCCCAGCAAGGCATAGCTGCCTTCCTGATCGGGGTCATAAGCCGGCATAGTATCGCTTTTCCACTCCACTTTAATATCGGTAATTTCGACCAGGCCCGCAGTGAGGCTGACGGTTTGATCAAGTTCAATTTCCTCCAGCGGAGTGCCCAACGGGACGGTGGTTTCAAATTGCTCATCCTGCAGCACAAAGCTTTGCTGCTCCAGGTCTGTTTCTTGATCCGGCTCCGTTTCGGTGGTGGTTAAAAAACCGCCCTCGCCTTCGGGGTTGTCTTCTTCGGTTCCGTCTTCATTGTCGCCGCCTTGATCGCCGCCGTCATTATCCCCTGCTTCCGGCTGAAGAGAATCGGTAATCCGGGCGTAACCTTTAATTTCTGAATCTTCAAAGAGATATATTTCTGAACCAGGCGGCAGCATATCGATATAGCGCTTCATTTCGCCGCCTGAAGTAAAGGCGTCCTGATCGATAACAAACCTGGTGCCTTGTTCTTGATCATTATCGTTGTCATCATGATCATAATCCACTTCAGAAAGGCTCCAGTCCTGGAGCAGGTGCCCCTCTTCGCCGGGATCGGTTCCCATTTTGACCGCAAAAACCTGCTCCGCCTCTTTTTCCGAGAGATCGCTCAGGTCTTCATTAAGCTTGATCGCAGAGCCCACCGACAGGCCTCTTAACAGATCTTCATCAACCGACCAGTCGCTATCTGCGATAACATTAAATTGAGTGGGGTCAAGAAATACAGATTCGTTGCGCCTGAACGCGCCGCTGCCCTCCACCAGGGTCTTCTGCTGGGCAGAAGAGGACCCTTTATCGCCGCTCTGGATCATTAACATGATCCGGCCGTCCAGATCATAATACTTGTCATAGCGCATATTTCCGGAAGAGGAAAAGGCGGGTGCGGATAGAGAAAAAATAAAGAAGAAGACGACAAAAAACACAGCAAATCGCTTTGCCAACATGGTTAAATTCCTCCCTGATAAAAAATAAGGCAATCTTTTTCTTATAATTACCGCAGACTGCCGGCGGACGGCGTTGTTTTTTAGAGGCAAACCCGGGCAGGGCGCCGTAACCTGCCGCATTGTTCACAGTAATCCTGCTGATTCAAAAATTTTAAACTTTTATTAATTATATTTCATAATTCCAGCTTTGTCAAAAATTATAAGGACAAAGGCCCGGTTAAAACAGGGTTTTATCAGGCCCGGTCCAGGTAAAAAGTTAGCTCTCTGGCCAGAGGCAGGGGGTACCTGCCGTCCCAGATCACATCACGGTAGTTTTTGGGATCCGTATCCCCTTCTGTATTTAAAACCAGGACCCTGGAATCGGCCGCAAAACCGAGCTGCTCCCTGACCGGCGCCAGTTCCGGTTTTTCCATAAGCAGCGAAAGCAAACCGATCCCCACCGCTCCCGACTCGCCCGAAATGATGCGGGGATCGTTTCCGGAAGGATGGCCAAGCAGCCTCATCCCCCGGGCAGCAAAAAAGTCTTCCAGGGACACAAAGGCAAAGCTGAAATCCCTCAGGATCTCCCAGGCCAGCAGGTTTGGCACCCCGCAGGCCAGCCCGGCCATGATGGTCTCCAAATCTCCTCCCACAGCATGCCTTTTGCCATCTTTTTGAGCGGCGGAGTGATAAACGCAGGCCGCATTGTGCGGTTCCAGGATAACTGCCTTAATGTCTTCTGTTTCCCCGTCGTTAACCAAAAATCCAAGGACGGCCGCCGGCATCGATCCCACCCCGCACTGCAGGAAAATATGGGTGGGCAGCTTTAGCTTACTTTCCCGGATCTGTTCCAGGGCTTCGTAAATCATGGTCATATAACCCTGCATGATCCAGGTTGGCACCCCGGTATAGCCTTCCCAGGCGCTATCCTGAACCAGGTGCCAGCCCTTTTCTTCGGCCTTTTGCATGGCCAGGCGCACCGTATCATCGTAATTCATTTCTGTGACCAGGGCTTCCGAACCGGTCTCCTGGATAACATCGACCCGGGCCTGCGCCGTTCCCTTAGGCAGGTAAACAACCGCCTTCTGCCCCAGACGTCTCGCTCCCCAGGCCACACCGAGGCCGTGATTGCCATCGGTGGCGGTAACAAAAGTGATCTGGCCTGCTTTTTCCCTAGCTTCCGGGGAAGACAGGTAGCCAAAGTCAAGCTCCTGATCGGATAAACCCAGTTTGCGGCTGATAATTTTCGCCATGGCATAGGTTCCCCCCAGGGCCTTAAAAGCATTCAAGCCGAATCTTTTTGACTCATCCTTGATATATATGCCCGCCACGCCAAGCCATCCGGCCAGGTGTTCCAGGCTTACCAGCGGCGTAGGGCGGTATTCTGCAATGGTTTGATGAAAACGAAGGGCCTTTTCCGCTTCGGCCCGGGACAGGAAAGTCGGCTTCTCTTTTTTTTCGGCATTATTGATGATTACTTTTAGATCATATATGCTTGAACCCACGACCTGAAAACCCCCTTTTTTGGCTTAATATATTATTCTAAATTAAATTGAAAAACCCTTGCCCGGCTGGCATAACCTTAAAAAAAGATAACCGGCTATATGCACTCTCCTAAGGCAGGCAGATTAAGGTCTTGTAAGCTTACTTTCCTAACAGTATAATATGGGTGCGAATAAAATTATCAGGCTGTTTTTAAAACATCACGGCTCTCAGTATTTTTAACACATTTGGAGGGACCGCAACCATGGGCAACCACTGGTTCGTTTATAAAAATCAAAAACAAAAAGGCCCCTACACCTGGACCCAGCTCTGGCGCGAAGCCCAGGCAGGTAGAATAAAACCCAGGGACCTGGTCTGGAATAAAACCATGAAAGATTGGGTCCAGGCCGCCCAGGTTCCGGGGCTAATCAGCAATGTGCGGAAGCGGAATTACCTTACCATCGCTGTTGCCGTTTCGGCTGTGTTTTTCATTGTCTTGAGCGGAACCGCCTTTTATTACCTCTTTTTCTATACCGGCCCCCAGCTGGCGGCCCTTGAGAATGATAACGAAACCGCCCAGGTTGAAGACCCCGGTGATGAAGAAAACCTAAACGAAACTGAAACTGAAATAGATGATCAGCCTGATAACCAGTTCGTCTCAAACCAGGACCGGAACAGAACTGAAAATGACTCCAATCGGGAACCTGATCCAGACCCGGAACCGGAACCTGAAGAACCTGCCGAACAGACCATCTCTTTCCAGGGAGGCACTTACACCGGACCCCTTAAAGATGGCCAGCCCCACGGTTACGGGACCTGGAACCACCCGGACGGGCGGCGCTATGAAGGAGATTTTGCCGACGGCAGCATAGAAGGATACGGAACCATGACTTTCCCCGGCGGAGAAAGGTACACCGGATTTTTCAAAAACGGCCTGGCTCACGGCGAGGGGACCATGATCCACCCCGATGGCAGGCAGGTAAGCGGCGAATGGGTTGAAGGCGTATACCAGGAAGAGAACGGCAATGACGACGAAGAACCCGATGATGAAGACAACAACGACAACGAAGAAGATGAAGAAAGTGGCGATAACAACGATTAACTTGAACCATATATTCGGTATCCAGTACTATTATAAACAGGATTGCTTTAGCCGGGGCAGCAGTCATGATCACAAACGGGAACAGGAGTTAATAGCTTGCAGTTCACTATCACCAGGGCCACCCCTGCCGACAGGCAGGCTGTGCTGGAATTAAGCAACCGCTTTACAGAGGACTACCTTGAATATACTGTAGATCGCTGGATCGCCCAGGAAAAAGGCGGCCTCTACCTGGTCTGGGATAAAAGCCTCCTGGTGGGCTGCTGTTCCCTCTACTTCCCCTCTTCTTCCGAGGGCTGGCTGCAGGGGATGCGCGTCCACCCGGACTATCAGGGCAGGGGCATCGCTTACGAGTTAAACCGGCACCTGATCAAGCAGGCAGAACTGGCGGGCGCTGAAGCAGTCCGCCTCCTTACTTCCCAGGAAAACCAGCCGGCCCTAGCAGTCGCCCGGAGACTGGGCTTCTCTCCCACCGGCGGCAAACGGGAAATCATTTTCCGGGCAGAGATCATCTCAGAGCGCCTTGATCAAAACCCCTATGCAAACCGGACTTCCGTAGCCCGGCCCTGCGCAGCTTCTGAACTCAACCAGGCTGCGTACTTCCTAAAAGCGGGTCCGTTTTTTCACGAGCTGCAGGGATTTCTTTTTGGCCCCGTCTATAATTACCGCCGCTTGACCTCTAACGACCTGGCAGAGGGCATTAAAAACGGCCAGGTCTACCTCTTCGAGGACAAGGAACAGATCCTCGGCCTCCTTTTCACCCTCCCTCACCTTACAGAAGGCCACCTGATCTTAAGCTATATCGATGCGCCCCTGGCTAGTCTTCCCGGCCTTACGCCTCTTTTTAAAACCTGGCTGGCCAGAGGTTACCACCAGTTCACCATCAGCCTTCTTCCTGAACAGCACCGGGTCTTAAAACCGGCCCTGGAAAACCTGTTCGGCAGTTATGCCTACGAGCAGTGGCTGTTGATGGAAAAAACACTGACCCCTTAAGATCCTGCTTCATCTCTTGAAATCGATAAAAGAACAATTTACATATTTACCCCAGTTATAAAGATAATATAGTTCAAAAAAAGGATTTATTAATGATATGTAGAAATATTTAGTCGAATCCTTTTTTTGCTAACAAGGAGGAAATAATAATGAGCAAAGAGAGACGGGATTATCCAGACGGCAGCCGCTATAAAGGGGAAATGCAAGACGGTAAACGTGAAGGCGAAGGTATCTTAATCAGGCCCGATGGGACTAAGTATGCGGGGCAGTGGAAAAATAATGTGCCCGAAGGATATGGCACCATAACCTGGCCGGACGGTAAGAAATATAAAGGATACTGGAAAAGCGGCAAAAGACACGGTAAAGGCCTGGAAATCACACCCGACGGCCAAGAAACTGAAGGTGTATGGGAAGAAGGCGAGTTTAAAGAAGAGTTACCTGATCACACAGAGAAAGAATACGTTAGCAAAAAAGAAACTCCCAGGAAGAAGCCCACCGTCAAAAAACGCAATATTGATAGCGAGGCCCTGCAAGAACAGGGCAAAGGTTTTTTTGCTGCTCTGGTTGACACTAGTTTTAGTGAAATGGTTAC
>PWFM01000113.1 GCA_003553895.1 Syntrophomonadaceae bacterium
GCTGGGTATCTGCTTCCGAAGGTCACAAGTGGAAAGAAGTAGTGGAAAAAACCGTCGAAGATGCGCGTGAAGCCGGGCCGTTTGAAGGTTTCAGGCGTCGGCAGATCGACTGGTAGGAGGGGTTTTTAAACAATGGACTTGGATAAATTACGCGAAACCGCTGCCGAGGTGGTGGCTCGTGATGATGTAAAATACCTGATTGGCTGGAAAAAAGGGAGCTACGGTTTCCGGGTCGCCCCGGCTTTTGTGGAAGATGCCGAAAGCGCTGCAGAGCTGATCTTTTCTCCCCTCTGCACCGCCAACCTGGCTACTTACCTGACCCTGGTGGAGCAATTACCTCTGCCCCGCGGGCAAGAACCCGATGACCGCAAAGTTGCCTTGATGGTTAAAGGCTGCGACAGCCGGGCCGTGGCCCAGCTGCTGGTTGAGAAAGGGATCCACCGGGACAAGGTGGTCATTCTGGGCATTCCCTGTCCGGGTATGGTTGATCCGGCTTTGTTGGCGGAAAAATATTCCGAGACAGAAGATCCGGCTGATATCAATTGGAGCGACGACGGTTTTGTTATCGTCCGTGACGGCGAAGAAACTGCCGTTCCCAGGGAAGAGCTATTGGCTGAAAAGTGCCGGCTGTGCCGCTATCCCAATCCAGTAGTCAGCGATATTATGCTCGGTGAGCCGGTTGAAGCCTGGGAACCCGAGGAAGATGAAGGTGTGGCCGAAGTTGAAAATAAAGATGTGGACGGACGCTGGGCCTACTGGCAGGATCAGTTTGCCGACTGTATCCGCTGTTACAGCTGCCGCAATGTCTGTCCAATGTGCTACTGCCAGGATTGCATACTCGATCGCCTGAACCCGAACTGGGTTTACCGTTCGGTTAACTTCTCCGAGAATACAGCTTTCAATATTGCCCGGGCTTTTCACCTGGCCGGACGCTGTATAGAGTGCGGTGAGTGCGAGCGGGTTTGCCCGGCAAATATTCCCCTGGGCAAGCTAAATCGCAAATTAGCCCGGGAAGTTCGGGACAAGTACGGCTTCGAGCCCGGATTGGATCCGGAAGCGGAACCGTTCCAGGCCAGCTACAAGCCTGATGATCCCGAGGACTTCATACTCTAGAGGTGGGTGATATGTCAGCAATGCTGTTGAATAAAGAAAAATGGCCTGAATTCGTCGGAAAGTTGACCGGTAAAAAAATCTGGGCGCCGCAGGGAGAAGGCCAGGAAATGCGCTTTGCTCCGCTAGACGAAGGTGATGCGCCCGCCCTGGAATATGGCAATACCCGGGTGCCTCCCAAACAGGCGCTATTTCCCCAGACTGAAACTTTATTCCGCTTCCAGCTGGGCCGGGAAGATGTAGAAGTCCCGGAACTGGAAGAAGAGGTAGTCCTGCTCGGGGTGCGCCCCTGTGATGCGCGTTCCATGGCCATAGTGGATAATCTGTTCAGCTGGGAAGAAGATGATCCCTATTACTTCAAACGCCGGGAACTGGTCACCCTGGTTGGTTTGGCCTGTTCCGAACCCGGTTTAAACTGTTTTTGCACCTCTGTCGGCGGGGGGCCGGCTTCCACTGAGGGTCTGGACCTGCTGATGACCGACCTGGGCGAGCATTACCTGCTTGAAGCGGTAACCGAAAAGGGAGAAAACCTGCTCAAAGAAGCAGGCGATCTGCTGGAAGAAGCCGATGATGATAAAGTTAAGGAAAAAGAACAGTTAATTGAAGAATCAAAAGGCGCAATTAAGCGCAGCCTGGATACCGAAGGTATTCCCGAAGGCCTGCCCGGCCTGTGGGAAGATCCTCTCTGGCAGCGCGTATCGGCATCCTGTCTTGGTTGTGGGACCTGTACTTACCTGTGCCCAACCTGCCACTGCTTCGATATTCAAGATGAGGTGGAAGGTTTTGCCGCCAGGAGCTGCCGGATGTGGGACTCCTGTATGTTTGGTGAATACACCCTGCATACTTCCGGCCACAATCCAAGGCCTACGCGCCGGGAGCGGACCAGGAACCGCATTAACCATAAATACAGTTACTTTGTCGATAAGTTTGATGTGATAGCCTGCGTCGGGTGCGGCCGCTGTGTTAACCTTTGCCCGGTAAATATCGACATTGTTGAAATTTTGAAGCAGGTGAAGGAGGCGCTATGAAAACCAACGAAAACCCCTACATTCCGTATTACGCGACCGTAGAGGACACCTGGTTTGAAACCGGCGGCGAAAGGGCCATCAAGACCTTCAAAGTTGTTTTTGACGACGAAGAGGTACGCAAGAACTGGAGTCACAGCCCGGGGCAGTGCGCCATGATCGGCGTGCTGGGAGTTGGTGAAAGCATGATCTCCATTTCCTGCTCCCCTACTGAGGGTGAGTTCCTGCGTTTTTCGGTTATGAAGATGGGCAAGGTAACTCAGGCTCTGCACCAGCTGGAGGCAGGAGACAAGATGACCGTCCGGGGGCCTTACGGCAACAGCTTTCCCCTGGATGAGTGGGAAGGCAAGCATATTTTGACCATCGGGGGTGGTATCGGCCAGGCGCCAATGCGACCGGTTGTAGAATATGTCAAAGCCAACTATGAGAAGTACGGCGGATTGACCATGATCTATGGCGCCAGAACCTCGGGTGATCTCTGCTTTAAAAATGAGTTCGAAGAGATGACCCGGGATGATGACCTTTCCTGCCACCTGACCATCGATATCGAAGAAGAGCAGTGGGATCATAATGTTGGCTTTGTTCCCCAGGTGCTTTTGGATGTAAATCCTTCACCGGAGAACACCATTGCTGTTACCTGCGGACCGCCGATTATGATTCGCTTCGTCCTGGAAAACCTGAAAAAACTTGGGTTTGAAGATGACCAGATCTATACCACCCTGGAAAACAGGATGAAATGCGGGATCGGCAAATGTGGGCGCTGCAATGCCGGGAATATGTATGTTTGTAAGGATGGTCCGGTATTTAACTATGCCACCCTGAAAGAAATCCCGGAAGCCTTCGCCTAGTTTGAAATAGCCGGTATACCTAATGGATTTAGTTAAGGACAGGGCTTGCTTTATAGACCACTGCAGGCTCCGATAATAACAGAGCTGAAAATTTTAGGGCACTACCCTGCCGGGGCCGGTGCCCTGTTCTTTTTAATAATGCTGATCCGGCCGTTTCCCTTGTTACAGGTGCCGGGTTGTGCTAAGATTTATAAGTAACCTGTTCCGGCTGTTTGCCGGAATTAATATTAGAAAAAAGGAGGCGCTGATTATGGAACAGTTCGGGCTTATTACCGAGGCCAGTGGCGATACGGCTACAGTTAGCCTGCAAAAACATTCGGCCTGCGAAAAATGCGGCCGCTGTGGCATTTTAAGCGGGGCCGGCAAGCAAGATGTCGTGATCGAAGCCTCCAATCCAATCCAGGCTCAAAAAGGGCAGCGGGTGCTTCTTGAATCGGACGATCGACGGGTGCTTTTTGTTTCCTTTATGCTCTACATGGTGCCCCTGGGCGGTTTAATAGCCGGTATTTTTTTATGGCTGGCCTTTTCCGATTTTCTTGGGTTTAGAGACAACCAGGAGCTTTATGCCGTCGGAACCGGGTTTGCCATTATGGCGGTCATTTTTCTTTTTATCCGCAGCTGGGACAAGAGGGCCAAGGGCAATCCATATTACCGGCCGATTATTGTGGAAGTCATAGAGAATTACGAAGCTGGTACTGATTGTGATCCGCCCGATCAGCGCTAAGGTAGTTAAGGTTTGAGTATGATCAGCAGGCAAATAGCAGGAGGTGCATTATGGCAAAAAAAGTAGATGTGGCGGTAGTAGGAGCGACCGGTATGGTGGGGCAAAAAATGATCGAAGTCCTGGCCGAGCGTAAATTTCCCTTTGCAAACCTAAAGCTGCTGGCTTCCTCCCGGTCTGCGGGGCAAGTTTTGATGGTGGGCGGTAAGGAATACCGGGTGGAAGAAATAACCCCCGCCGCTTTTGATGGCATAGATTATGCCTTCTTCAGCGCCGGTGAGTCTATCAGCAAAGAATACGGACCGGAAGCAGCCCGGAGGGGAGCGGTGGTCATTGATAACAGCAATGCTTTCCGCATGGAGGAAGGAGTGCCCCTGGTTGTGCCGGAGGTTAACCCCGACGCCGCCAAAGATCATAAAGGAATTATAGCTAATCCAAACTGTTCCACGATCCAGATGGTAGTAGTCCTGAAGCCCCTGCAGGACAAAATGCCCTTGAAAAGGGTCGTAGCCGCTACTTACCAGGCCGTATCGGGAGCGGGTAAAGAAGCGGTAGATGAATTGAAACAGCAGAGCCTTGATTACCTGGAAGGCAAAGAGGTGAAAGCTGAATATATCCCCGGCAAAGGCGCTAAGCGCAAGTACCAAATTGCCTTTAATATGGTTCCTCAGCTCGATGTATTTGTCGAAGATGGCTACTGCAAAGAAGAAGTCAAGATGCTAAACGAAAGCAGGAAAATCATGGGGCTGCCGGAACTGGCGGTAACGGCGACTACTGTGCGCGTTCCGGTCATGAACGGGCATTCTATCGCTCTGAATGTGGAATTTAAAGGAAGCTTAAGTGCGGCAGAAGCTCGCTCCATCCTTAATAATGCGCCCGGTTTAATAGTAATGGACAATACCGATCAACTGGAATATCCCATGCCTCTATTCGCCGACGGGGATGATGCCGTTTATGTGGGCCGCATTCGTCCCGACTATACGGTGGAGCACGGCCTTAATCTCTGGGTTGTGGCTGACAACATCCGCAAAGGGGCGGCTACCAATTCCATTCAAATAGCTGAACTCCTCCTTTAAATACAGCAACTTGCAAAATAGAAAGGGGAAACTAAATCAATGATTGTGGTTATGAACCCTGGCGCTTCGGAAGAAGATGTCAGCAGGATAACAGAAAAATTGAAGCAGATGGGTTACGGAGTGCACCTTTCGAGCGGAGAAAGGCGGACCATTATCGGGGTTATCGGTCAGCGCCGGGAAGAAGCGGCCCAGGCCCTGGAAGCTATGCCCCAGGTGGAACAGGTTGTTTTTATCACCCGGCCTTTCAAACTGGCCGGCCGGGAATTTCACCCGGACAACACTGTGATCAAGCTGGGCGATACGTCTATAGGGGCATCAGAACTGGTGGTTATGGCCGGCCCCTGTGCCGTGGAAAGTGAAGACCAGTTGATGGAAGCTGCTGCAGCGGTTAAGGAAGCCGGAGCTCAGGCCTTTAGGGCCGGAGCCTTTAAACCACGCACCTCTCCTTACAGTTTTCAAGGCCTTGAATATGAAGGCTTAAAATACCTGGACAAGGTCCGCTCTGAAACAGGCCTGCTGATCGTGACCGAGATTATGGATCAGTTCAGTGTAGAAGAAGTGGCCGATTGTGCAGACATCATCCAGGTTGGCGCCCGCAACATGCAGAATTATTATCTTCTTCGAGAACTGGGCAAGATCCGCAAGCCGGTGCTTTTGAAAAGAGGCCTTTCCGCCACCATTGAGGAGTGGCTGATGGCAGCGGAGTACATTCTAAGCGGCGGCAATTACGAAGTAATCTTATGTGAACGAGGTATCCGCACTTTCGAACCCTATACCAGGAATACCCTGGATTTAAGCGCCATACCTATGGTTAAGCATTTAAGCCACCTGCCGGTGATTGTCGATCCAAGCCATGGCACCGGCCATTCCTACCTGGTCCCGGCCATGAGCAAAGCTGCTCTGGCTGCCGGCTCGGATGGTCTGATGATCGAAGTCCACCCAAAACCGGAGGAAGCTTTATCAGATGGACCACAGTCTCTTAACCCTGAGCAGTTCAAGAGCCTGATCAAAGATTTAAAAGGAGTGGCTCTAAGTGCCGGCAGGCTCCTATAAAAGCGGGTTCTTCTATAACCGGGCTGCTTTGATCGGCACCGGTCTGATCGGCGGGACTATTGGCATTGCCCTCCGGGAAAGGCGCCTGGTCAGGCAGGTGGTCGGTTACGATCAGGACTCTGCTTCGCTTGAAGAAGCCTGCAGGAAGGGGGTTGTGGACAGGGCTGCCGGTTCACTGGCCGATGCAGTCGGCGGAGCCGACCTGGTTATTATAGCCGTTCCTGTACTGCGCACGATTGAATTGATTGAACAAATAATGCCTTTAGTCGCTGAAGGAACGGTTATTACAGACGTAGGAAGCACCAAAAGCAAAATCATGGATAAAATGAAAAAGTTTATGCCTGCTTCGATTAACTTTATTGGCGGTCATCCCATGACCGGATCCGAGGTGAGCGGTATTGGTGGCGCTGATCCCGCCTTGCTGGAAAATGCAATCTATGTTCTTACCCCGGGACCATTTTGCCCCGACAATGTCATTCAAAAGCTGGAGGAGATGCTTAAAGAAACGGGTGCGCAGCCCCTGATTCTCGATCCGGAAGTCCATGATCGAGTAGTGGCTTCGGTAAGTCACCTGCCGCAGGTAGCATCAGCAGCCCTGGTGCAGAGTGTGGCCGGCACCGGGGATATGGACCTGGTCCGGACTTTGGCTGCAGGCGGTTTCCGGGACAGCACCAGGATTGCTTTAAGCGATCCCGTCCTCTGGCGGGATATTTGCCTTAGCAACCGAAAATATTTACTGAAGACCCTATCTTCTTTCAAGGATTGCCTCGACCACTTTTATAAATTTCTTTATGAAGGTAACGATGAAGCCATTGAAGGCTTTTTCAGAGAAGCTCGTGATTACCGGCGCAATATCCCTTACCGGGGCCGGGGCATCCTGCCAGAGCTTCATGAAATCATAGTTTTAATCAGGGATACACCCGGCGCCATCGGGCACCTGGCCGGGATGCTGGGTGATGCCGGTATTAACATCGATGCCATCGAGATACTGCACGTCCGCGAACTGGCTGGAGGCAGCCTCCGCCTGGGTTTCAGGCGCCCTGATCAGCAGCATCAGGCCCTGGAATTACTATATAAAAAAGGCTACCCCGTCCACGAAAAGTAAAAAAGGCAGACGAAATACCCACCTGGATTCCGGCTCAGTATTAATGTCAACGTGGGCATTAACTACTGCCATTCAGCTATGCAATGCCAGTATTTTGAGCGCGCAGCTGATCCGTATTTGAATAAAGGCTTAACCCTGCTGGTACAATTTTTCCTGTTCACTGGCCAGTTCGGCCAGGGTCTGGGCCTGCAGTTCATTCTTCATCGTTTCTTTTACCCTTGTCCATACCGAGCGGGTTACGCACTTGTCCCCCCTGTCGCAGAGTTCGTCATCCACGCAAGCTACCGGGGCTATAGAGCCTTCCACGCTTTCAACAATATCATAGAGCGTAATCGAGTCGGGGCTTACGGCCATATGGTAACCGCCCCGACTGCCTTTTTGGGTGCGGACGTAACCCCGCGCCCTCAGCGGAGCCATGATCTGCTCCAGGTACTTAACAGAAATATCCTGTTTACAGGCAATGTCATTAAGTTGCACCGGTTCTGATTTATAAGACAAAGCCAGCTCGATCATCGCCCGTGCGGCATAACGAACTTTAGTAGATAATTGCAGTTTCCTCAACCTCCCGTTAAGCAATAATAGTTTATCTATTTTAATAATGGCTATACTACACACATTCTACCCTGACAAGTTCTGATTGTCAAAATAAAACTACTCCTGAACTACTCCACTAAAAAAACTAAAAAATTTCAATTGTAGTAGGCGTGGGGGGCTTTTATTAAGCTTTATAAATTATGAAAAGGGGTTTCCTGACTATAAAATATTAGAACAGGCATAGTTTTTGGTATGCACAAAATGATAGTGGCGTCATGCAAGCGACGCCACTATCATTCCAAACTGCCCCGGAAAGCAGATCCTTTTATTAAGTGGGGTTATTCACTCTGATACTTGAAAGAAACATCCATTTTAACCCTGAACACCACATTGCCTTCTTCTATCTTGCAATCCATTTCCTTGACTTCGGCCACCCTTAAATCGCGAAGTGTTTTTGAGGCGGTAGTCACCGCAACCCTGGCTGCTTCTTCCCATGACTTTTCACTGGTTCCAATCAGTTCAATAACCTTGTAAACGCTTTCCACAGCGCTCCTCCTTTCACAAAATAATCTTTTTAGCCATTATATATAATATTAAGTGATATGTCAATATTGCCTTAATTTAGGAAAATCACATGGACAAGTAAAAACCGGCCCCTGTTAGGTGAGCCGGTTCGTTATTTTCACTATTCATGCTTAATTATACCGCTATGATTTCAACAAGGTGTCAAATGAGGGCTGAATCATCAGGCCTACCGCACCCGGACCGATATGCGCCCCGATTGCCGGACCAACCATGCCGACATGAAGATCTTCGATCTGGTAATGGCTTTGGAGCTCTTGAAGCAGTTTCCGGGCGCTTTCTTCGGCCCCGGTATGGACCACAGACAGGTTAACCGGCTGATCAGTAGAGACATTTTTCAAAGCGGCATTAACCAGGCTGGGAATGACCTGGGAACGTCCGCGCACCTTGTCATAAGGGGCGACCATTCCGTCCGGATCGGCATAAAGGATTGGCCTGATCTGGAGAAGTGATCCGAGCAGGGAGGCGGCCTTGCCGATGCGCCCGTTGCGCTGTAAGAACTCAAGAGTATCTACGGCAAAGACACTGAAGGTTTGCGAGATGGATTTATTGACCACTGCTATGATATCGTCAAGTTCCATCTCTCTTCGGGCAGCTTCCGCCGCTACCAGGACCGATCGCCCGATGCCCTGGGAGGCGGTTTTGGTGTCCACGAGGATTACCCGGGACTGCACCATTTTAGAGGCAATTTCAGCCGAATTCAATGTGCCGCTAAGTTTTCCGGATATATGGGCGCTGATTACTACATCGTCACCGGAGGCGACTTCTTCGTAGGTCTGGCGGAATATCTCCGGCGATGGCTGGGTAGTTTTGGGAAGCTCGCTGCTTGAAGTGAGTTTGTTGTAAAACTCTTGCGCTGAAAGGTCAACGCCGTCGGCGAAAGATTCGGAGCCGAAAGTTACGATCAGGGGGATAACTTTGATGCTGTATTTTTCAATTTGCTCCCTGGAAAGATCTGCCGTGCTATCGGTAACAATTTTGATATGGTTCATGATTGAAGCTCCTTTATAGTAGAGTTGATTAACAGTATGACTTTATAGAATAATATAACATAATCAAGCTGATTTGTGGTAAAAACTTGTGCCATTCTTTTATATTTTTGTCCAGTAATCCGTTTTACTGAAGCCTATGCAAAAGGCTGTGAAGATAAAAAGACCCGGTAGTCTTTACCCGGGTCCTGGTTTAATGATTCGCTGATCTATGATAGAATACAGAAAAGTGAGTTGAGAGGGGATGTTATTTGTGATTAAAATGGAGGTAAAAACAGTAACGGCCGATCAGGGAGGTAATTTCCTGGTCTTGCTGATGGATGATGAAGAAAAAAAAGTTTTGCCTATATCTATCGGTCCTCTTGAAGCGCAGGCTATAGCCATTGTTTTACAGGGTGAAACTCCTCCCCGTCCATTGACTCATGACCTGCTGAAATCTGTTTGTGAAAATCTCGGTGGCGATATGGAAAAAGTAGTCATTACAGATATTAAGGAAAGCACATTTTATGCCGAAGTCTACCTGAACCAGAACGGTGAAAGCCGGATCATCGATTCCAGGCCCAGTGATGCTATTGCCCTGGCCCTGCGTTTTGAGGCCCCGATTTATATGGCAACCAGGCTGGTTGAATTTACTTATGATTACCAGGATATTATTGCCCGCGAAGGCGGCGATGAAGAACTGCATTAGATCATTGCAGCTGACCAACCCGGGTCCGGTGACCGGGTTACTGTAAGCATGGTAATTTTTGGCGGCCGTTCTGCATGCTGCAGAAAAAAGGGCTTGTTTGCTGCTTGGCTGGCAAACAGGCCCTCACATTTTGTACATATCGATAAATGGCAGGGGTATAGTTTTTAGCAGAATGTTTCTATTTGCCGGCCGGCGGTAGAAGAAGTATTGGTTAAACAGGATCCAAACCATAGTTGTTGCAGTTTATGTTCTAGAGAAGGGAAGACGCAGGATATGAAAAAGCTCGTATCCCTGGAAAAAGAAAATATCTACCGTGATTTGTGGCATCTGTCATGGCCGGTCATGATGTTTATGATCTTCCAGACTTCTTTAGAGATGGTCGATTTTTTCTGGGTAGGTATGCTCGGAACTGATGCGCTGGCGGCGCTATCACTTTCCCATAATATCTTCTGGATGCTTTTTACCCTGTCTCAGCTGATAACCGTATCTACTCTTTCTTTAACATCCCGTTACCGGGGCAGCGGTGATATTGAAGGGATATGCCTGGTTGCCCGCCATACTTTTTGGATGGCCATAATGGTATCTGCCCTGGTCATAACCTTTATTTTTACCCTGGGCGAATATGTGCTTTCTCTGTACCAGGTTGAACCGGAAGTGCATCGCCAGGCCTTGATTTACCTCCAGGTGGCCGGGGGCAGCTTCCTCTTTCTTTATGCCGGGGTTGGCCTGGCTTTCTGCCTGCAGGGTGTAGGCGATTCATTTACTTCCATGGGTATTTTAGTTTTTACAAATATCATTAATATTGTCCTCGATCCTTTTCTAATTTTCGGCTGGTTGTTTTTTCCGCCCCTGGGCATCCTGGGAGCGGCTCTGGCTTCTCTGCTGGCCCGGGCGGTGGGTTTTTTCCTGATCCTTTACGTGGTATTAAGCGGCCGTATTTCGCCCAGCGGTTTAAAGGTGCCCGGGTTATTCAGCCTGCGGTTGTCCGGAGAGATGTTCAAAAAAATGCTTGTCATCGGCCTGCCGGCCAGCCTGCAGGGCATGACCAGGCCATTAACCGGCGCGATCATGATGTGGATTGTGGCCCTTTTTGGCACCGAAGCGGTGGCTTCTTTCGGTATCGGTTTGCGCCTGCTCAGTTTTTGTTTCATTCTTATCGCCGGCTTAAACATGGGCACTGCCACTATGGTTGGCCAGAGCCTGGGAGCTCGCCTGCAAGATCTTACTGAAGAGGTGATCAACCGGGCTTTGAAACTGGCCCTGACTATTCAAACTGCTATGGGTTTTATTGCTTTCGCAGCAGCCCCTACGATTATGGGTATATTTGCCGAGGACCCACTGGTTATTGAAATGGGGATCTCCTATATCAGGATGATCACCCCGGCCCTGGTAGCTATGGGCCCGCTGCATGTCATAGCCGCTGTATTTAAAGGGGCCGGTCAAACTCTTCCCCACATGTTCAGTGCCCTGATTGCCAACTGGCTGATCAAGATTCCCCTCGCCCTGCTCTTGGCTCTATTGTTAAACCTGGATACCGACGGGGTCTGGATGGCTATTACTTTATCAATATTTGCTGAGCTGGGTATCCTGTATTTATGGTACCGCAAAAGAGACTGGTTATTCCGGGGTATGGAAATCCGGGTGCAGGGTAAGGTAATCTAGTCTAACCTGGCTGAGCCATTTTCAGGTTTGTGTAGTGATCACTTTGAAAAGCTTGTTACCGTTGTAGAATTGAAAAAAGGTTGCGTGAAAGAAGTTAACTTCAATGAAAGAGGCTGCCTTTAAGGCAGCCTCTTTAAATAGCAACTTGTGGGTAAGTTTACTCGTCGATGTAAACATCCTGGAGCATGAACATGCTGGCCGGAGTTACCCAGAAGTTTTTAACATTGTCGTTTACGCCGACCAGGTTCTCGTTGTATACGAGGTAAAGCATCGGCGCTTCTTCAATCAGGATTTCCTGGAGTTCGCTGTATATTTCCTGGCGCGCGTCAGGATCGGGTTCCTGGCGGCCCCTGTCGAGGAGCTCGTCTACTTCTTCGTTGGAGTAATAGGAGCGGTTACCGGGATCGCCGATGTTGTTGGAGTGGAACAGAGCGTAGACGGCATAGTCTGCGTCCAGGGTCGGAGTAGACCAGCCCAGGATGAACATGTCATGTTCGCCTGCGGCGGTATTTTCCAGGTATGCGCCCCACTCGAGAACTTCTATTTCCACTTCGATGTTAAGATCTGCCAGTTCTGACTGGATGTATTCGGCAGCCATAATCCGGACCGGGTTGTCGTTGGTCCAGATTGTAGTGGAGAAGCCGTCTTCATATCCTGCATCAGCCAGCAGTTCTTTGGCTTGATCGATATCATAAGGCAGCCCGCTAATGTCTTCATCAAACCCGAAAACGCCGGGAGCTATAGGTCCCTGGGCCGGGATTGCCGTGCCTTCATAGGCTCCTTCAATGATCTCTTCTTTGTTGATGGCCATTGAGATAGCCTGGCGGACCCTGACATCGTCAAAAGGTTCTTTTTCGCAGTTGTAGCCGACATAAGCCATTACAGTTACCGAGGTGACGTCCATAGATGCGTGAGGCATGTTATCAACCCGGCTCATGTCGCTCGGTTCCACCGGATCGGCGATATGAGCTACTTCAGTTTCCAGTTCAGAAATACGGGTCAGGCTTTCGGGGACTACTTTAAAGGTAACGCTGTCAAGTTTTGCGTTTTCACCCCAGTAGTCATCATTGCGAACCAGCTTGAGTTGATCGCCCGGTTGCCAGCTTTCCAGTTTAAAAAAGCCGGTTCCGGCCGGGTTGGTGGAGAGGTGCGAACCGGGTTCGTTACCTGCCGCCATTTCTTCGTAGTCGGTTTCGATTGCGGTCGGGCTGATAATAGCGCCACCGTTATGAGCCAGGTGGGCGGGCAGCGGGGCAAATGGGAATTCAGTGACAAACTGGACCGTGTAATCGTCTACAACTACTACTTCTTCGATCATCTCGAAGAGGAACAACCGGGGTGAACCGATGTCCGGATCGAGCAGGCGCTCAAAAGAAGCTTTGACTGCCTCAGCGGTAAAATCGGTGCCGTCATGGAACTGTACTCCTTCACGCAGGATAAATTCCCAGGTGAGATCGTCGACAGCTTCCCAGTCTGTTGCCAGTAAAGGCTGCAGTTCGCTGTTTTCATCAAAGTAAACCAGCGACTCATATACATTGTAGGCAACTTTGGCTGAAGGCACATCGTTTGATCCGTGGGGATCAAGGGACACGGCGTCTGAGAGTGTGGCGATCATCAAATCTCCTCCGCCGGCTACTTCCTCCAGTTCCTCTTCTGCTTCATCGCAGCCGACGAAAAGCAGAGGCAGGAGCAGGAGGACAAAAACAAACAGCCAGGACTTTCTTTTGAAATTCATACTTATGTCTTCCCCCTTAAATATGTGTTTTTTATGCCGAAATAGACAGCTTTAACACCTTAAAAATTTTTTTTAAAAATGTTAAAATAAGGCTGTATTTATTCAGCATAATTGCTTATACTATACATATTGTTGCAAGAAAAAACAAGATATATTTGCAAAATGTTTTAAGATCAATTAAATTATTGTTCAACCACTATTTTAGGTAAGCGCTGAAGGAGTAGATTGACAGCAATGAGCGATCTGGCCCACGGTACACAGGAAGCACAAGAACAGGCAATACAGGGTACTTCAAATTGGCACCTGATCTATAAACGGCTTAAAAAGAATAAAACCGCACTGATTGGCGGTTACCTGATCCTTATCTTCATTATTGTAGCCCTTATCGGCCCCCTGTTTACGGTTCATGATCCGCTCAGGGTCGACTATTCCACAAGATTGCTTCCTCCCTCATCCGACTTCTGGTTGGGTACCGATCACAACGGTCGGGACATTTTTACGCGCCTGATCCATGGGATGTCGATAACGCTATACATCGGCTTCCTTTCTGTTTTTGTGGGGATGGTGATCGGGGTGCCCATGGGGATACTCTCCGGTTATTACGGCAAGTTGCTTGATACTATTATTATGCGCATCGTCGATGTCCTGCTGGCTTTTCCAGGCATCCTGCTCGCCATCGCCCTGGTCAGTGTGCTGGGGGGCAGTATCAATAATGTCATTGTAGCAGTGGGTATATTTTCAATTCCCGGCTTTGCCAGGATTGTCCGGGGAACCACCATGGCCGTGAGCAAGCTTGAATATATCGAAGCGGTCCGGGCCCTGGGGGCAAGCGACCTGCGCATCATATTCCTGCATATCCTGCCGAATATAGTTTCGCCGATAATTGTTCAGGCTACGATCAGGATAGCAATAGCGATCCTGATTGCCAGCGGCCTGTCTTTCCTGGGGCTTGGCGCTCAGCCACCCACTCCCGAATGGGGGGCCATGTTGAGCCAGGGGCGCAGCTACATGTTTGATCATCCTTATGTAGCGCTTTTCCCGGGGCTGGCCATTGTTTCGGTAGTGCTGGCTTTTAACCTTTTTGGTGATGGGTTAAGGGATGCTTTTGATCCCCGGACCAGAGTTTAGAAAAGGAGTGGCATTTATTGCTACAGTTTATTGTAAGAAGGTTTATTCAAACCATTCCCGTTATCCTGGGGGTTACCCTGCTGGTCTTTTCCCTGATTCATTTAATCCCGGGCGATCCGGCCCAGATCATGGCCGGTGAAGCCGCTCCGGAAGCCACGGTTGAGGCGATGCGGGAGAGACTGGGCCTTAACGATCCTCTCCATGTTCAGTACGGGCGGTATATGAGTAGTTTGCTCCAGGGAGACCTGGGCCAATCCGTTCGCACCAGCCGCCCGGTAATGGACGAGATTCAGCCCCGCATTATGATTACCATCCGGTTGGCGATTTACAGCATGATCTTAAGCATTATTCTGGGCCTGGTGGCAGGCGTAGTTTCTGCTGTCCGCCGCTACGGCTTGCTCGATGCCACTTTGATGCTGGCGGCCCTGTTCGGTTTTTCCATGCCTAACTTCTGGCTGGGCTTGATGCTAATCAAGCTGGTGTCCATTGACCTGGCCCTGCTGCCGCCGTCAGGCTGGGGGACCTGGCAGCAGGGAATTTTACCGATTATCACCCTTGGTACCGGCGGCGCGGCTATTATTGCCAGGATGACCCGGTCCAGCATGCTTGACGTGATTAACCAGGACTATATCCGGACGGCCCGGGCCAAAGGTTTGAAGGAAAGGGTGGTCATTTACAAGCACGGCCTGAAAAACGCCCTGATTCCCGTGGTAACGGTAGTCGGTATCGAGATGGGTATGCTGCTTTCAGGGACAGTGCTGGTGGAAACTGTTTTTGCTGTAAACGGCATGGGCAGGCTGGCTATCGATGCCATCAGGGCCCGAGATTTTCCAGTGGTCCAGGGAATTGTGCTGATTTTTGCCCTGATCTTTGTGGGAGTAAACCTGCTGGTCGATATATCTTACCGTTACCTGAATAAGAGGATTGAACTAAATTAATTGTTTTTAAAGAGGTGTAACGATTTGAGTTCGGTGGAACCTATTCTGCAGATTAAAGATCTCCGGACCTCGTTTTTTATAGACAGAGGAGAAGTGAAAGCTGTGGACGGGGTTACCCTTGATGTGCCAAAAGGCAAAACCCTTGGTGTGGTAGGCGAGTCAGGATGCGGTAAGAGCGTCATGGCCCTGTCGATCCTGCAGCTGCTGGAGGAGCCCGGTAAAATAGTGGGCGGTGAAATACTCTTCAACAATGTAAACCTGCTCCAAAAAAGCGAAAAAGAGATGCGCGACATCAGGGGCAATAATATTTCCATGATTTTTCAGGAGCCGATGACTTCTTTAAACCCGGTTTATACGATTGGGGAACAGATCAGCGAGTCTTACCGGGTCCATCAGAATATGGGCAAAAAAGATGCTTACCAGAAATCCCTTGAAATGCTAAGGTTGGTCGGGATTCCTTCTCCTGAAAAGAGGTTGCACCAGTATCCTTATGAGCTTTCCGGCGGGATGCGTCAGCGGGTGATGATTGCCATGGCCCTGGCCTGCCGACCGGATTTGCTTGTTGCCGATGAACCGACCACGGCTCTGGATGTGACCATTCAGGCCCAGATCCTGGAGCTGATTAAGGATCTGCAGACCAAACTGCATATGTCCGTTATTATCATTACTCACGACCTGGGAATTGTTGCCGAAACCTGCGACCGGGTGGCCGTAATGTACTGCGGAAACATTGTAGAACAGGCTGATGCCGAAGAATTGTTTGAAAGGCCCAGGCACCCTTATACAGCAGGGCTGTTTAATTCTCTGCCCCGGCATGATCAAGAAAAGGAAGAGCTGGAAGCGATCCTGGGTTACGTGCCCAGTCCTATTGAGATGCCGCAGGGCTGCCGCTTTTCTCCGCGCTGTTCATACGCCGAGGAGATTTGCCGGCAGCAGAATCCCGATCTGAAAACCCTGGATAATACCAGGGCGGTGCGATGCTGGATCTACTCCGACGGTTGGAAAGGCAGCAAAGAGGTGGCCTACCATGGATAGCGCTTTAGAAACAATGGATAACAAAGAACTGCTTAAAGTAGAAAATCTTAAAGTATATTTTCCGATCAAGGGCGGTTTCCTGGGCCGGACAGTCAACCATGTCAAGGCCGTGGACGGCATCTCTTTTTCTGTTTTTGAAGGGGAAACTGTTAGCCTGGTTGGCGAATCCGGCTGCGGTAAATCCACAGCAGGCAGGGCTATATTGCGCCTGGAACAGCCCACAGCAGGAGAAGTCTATTACAAGGGCGTCAACCTGACCAGCCTTAACAAGAAAGAAATGCGCTCTACCCGTAAGCACCTGCAGATTATTTTCCAGGACCCCTTTGCTTCAATCAACCCCCGCCAGACGGTGATCCAGGTCCTTGAAGAAGCGCTCTTGATACAAAACATTGTGCCCTCCGGGCAGCGCCGGCAGAGAGCCCTGGAACTGCTTGATACGGTGGGTTTGAAGGAGCACCAGGCCGACCGTTACCCGCATGAATTCAGCGGTGGGCAGCGCCAGAGGATTGGAATTGCCAGGGCGCTGTCTTTAAATCCGAACCTGATTATCTGTGATGAGGCAGTTTCTGCCCTCGATGTTTCGATCAGGGCCCAGATTTTAAACCTCTTAAAAAGACTCCAAAAAGAGTTTCAACTTACATACCTGTTTATTTCACATGACCTGGGTGTGGTCCGTCACATTTCAGACCGGGTTATCGTAATGTACCTGGGGCGGATTATGGAAGTAGCTGATAAAAAGTCGCTTTTTGAACAGGCCCGGCACCCTTATACGAAGGCTCTGCTATCAGCCATACCGGTTCTCAGGCCGAGCCAGAAAAGGGAAAGAATAGTGCTAACCGGTGATGTGCCTTCTTCACTGGATCCTCCCGAGGGATGCCGGTTCCATACCCGCTGCCCTTATGCGCAGGACATCTGTAAGACAGAGGTGCCGGAGTTGAGGTCGGCCGGGGAAATGAAAGAGGGACACCAGGCAGCCTGCCATTTCTTTGAGGATATATATGCTGAAGCAGCCGGTTAGTTTAAGATCAGTCCAATGGTTTTCTAAGAGATGGCACCCGTATGAAGATATAAATAGCCAGCTTACATTCTGGACAGAATAGATAATAATAAAACACCAAAAGATAGATAATAGCAATATATAAAAAGGGGATTGCATAGGAAACCGCATTGTTCAGGCGGTTTCTTTTTTGAGCCGGTATTAATTGGCCACAAACCAGTAGAAAAACAGTCCGATCATTGAATACATCAAGATCAGTATTAAAGCCCTCGGCGCTAAAACCTGCACTCCCGCTATAATCAGAGCCAGGATATCCAACCAGTCGATCATTTTTGAGTTTTCTTCCATTGCCGGCTTTGCTCCCGTTCGCTCCCGGGTTGAGTTTAAGGGCTGTTCGCCTTGTTCGATATCAGGCTTATGGTTCAAATACATCTGCATTATGCCTCCCAGGTAAATTTTATCATTTACCTGCCGTTCTTGACCAGGTGGCAGGCAACCCGGTGATCCGGTTCAACTTCTTTCAGTACAGGCGCTTTATTCCGGCAGATGCCTTCCGCCTCCGGGCAGCGGGTGTTGAATTTGCAGCCCTCGGGAGGGTTGGCGGGACTGGGGATATTGCCCTTGAGGATTATTTTTTCTCTTTTCTCTCCTGGGTCGGGTACGGGGATAGCGGCAAGCAGGGCCCTGGTGTAGGGGTGAAGGGGACTGGTAAACATGCTGTCCACTTTCGCAACCTCTACCAGGTTGCCCAGGTACATTACCCCGACCCGGTTGCTAATGTGTCTGACCACGCTGAGATCATGTGAAATAAAAAGGTAGGTCAACCCCATTTCTTCCTGGAGGTCCAGCAACAGGTTCAGGATTTGCGATTGGATGGAAACATCCAACGCTGAAACAGGTTCGTCACAAACGATAAATTCTGGATTGAGGGCCAGGGCCCTGGCGATACCGATCCTCTGGCGCTGCCCTCCACTAAACTCATGCGGGTACCTTCTTAAGTGATGGGGTTGGAGGCCGCATTTTTCTATCGTATCGCGGACCCGGGAAGACCGACCTTTGCCATTGACCAGATTATGTTCTTTAAGGGCCTCACCGACTAGATCAGAAACGGTAAGCCTTGGGTTTAAAGAGCTGTAAGGGTCCTGGAATATGATCTGCATCTCCTGCCTCAATCTGGTTAATTCCCGCCGGTTCAGTTCAAAGATATTCTTGCCGTTATAGAAAACATCACCACCGGATTTATCAAGAAGGCGCAGGATGGTTCGTCCCACAGTTGATTTGCCGCAGCCTGATTCTCCGACCAGGCCGAAAGTTTCTCCCTTCTTGATCTCAAAACTGATATCATCAACGGCCTGGACCCAGCCGACAACCCTTTTCAGGATACCACCCCAGATGGGAAAATATTTTTTCAGGTTTCTGACATCCATCGCAAGGTTATTTGCAGCCATTACTGCACCTCCTCAAGGTCAGTATGCAGAAAGCAGCGGGCCAGGTGACCGCTGTCTACTTCTGCCAGGGCCGGCACTTTTGTTGAGCAGATGTCCATAACATAGTCGCAGCGGGGGTGAAAAGCGCATCCCGGGGGAGTGTTAAGGGGGCTTGGGACTGAACCCCTGACAACTGCCAGGCGTGGTTTTTTCGTTTTTACGTCTGGAATGGAACTTTTCAGGCCAATGGTGTATGGATGCTTTGGATTTTGAAAAATTGTGTAGACATCCGCTTGCTCTACTACCCGCCCGGCATACATCACTACTACCTGGTCGGACATTTCGGCTATAACGCCCAGGTCGTGAGTAATCAGGATGATCCCGGTATTAAACTCTTCTTTAAGGTCGTTGATTAAATCCAAAATCTGGGCCTGGATGGTAACATCCAGGGCGGTGGTCGGCTCATCGGCAATCAAAAGCTTGGGATAGCAGGCCAGGGCCATGGCTATCATGGCTCTTTGCCGCATTCCGCCACTGAGCTGGTGCGGGTATTCATCGACCACTTTTTCCGCTCGTGGGACCCTGACCCTTTCCAGGGCTTCAACGGCTTGTTCCCGGGCTTCCCTGGGAGAATAGCGCCTGTGCAGAATCAACGCTTCCACGATTTGGTCGCCAACCGTATAAACCGGGTTAAGTGAGGTCATGGGTTCCTGGAAGATCATCGAGATTTCATTGCCCCTGATCCTGCGCATTTTGCTTTCCGGATAAGTTAAAAGATCTTCATTGTTAAAAAGGATTCTTCCTCTTTCGATCCGGCCCGGAGGTCTGGGGATAAGGCCCATGATGGACATGGAGGTAATGCTTTTTCCGCAGCCTGATTCTCCCACGATGCCAACGGTTTGTTTTCTGTGCACAGAAAAATCGACCCCATCAACCGCCCGGACGACGCCGTCTTCGGTATAGAAGTAGGTCTTTAAGTTTTCGACTTTCAATAAACTGTTATCCAATCCGGGCCCTCCTTTATTCTTTCAGCCGGGGATCAAGAGCATCCCTGAGAGCATCGCCGACCAGGTTTAAACTCATTACAGCGATAAAGATACTGATGCCCGGCGGAATCCACAACCACCACCGGTTCTGAAGGACATACATCGACTGGGCCGCCCGGAGCATGTTGCCCCAGGTGGGGGTGGGCGGGTTGACGCCCATGCCCAGGAAGCTTAAAGCGGCTTCCAGGATAATGGCGGTGGCGATTCCCAGGGTTCCGGCCACGATGATCGGGGCCATGGTGTTGGGCAAAAGATGCCGGAAAATCTGGTTCCTGTCCTTAATGCCGAGCGCCCTTGCTGCTTCCATGAACTCCTGTTCTTTTAGTGACAATATCTCACCCCTGACCAGGCGGGCCAGGCTGGGCCAGCCCAGGATGCCGATGACCAGCATGATGTTGAACATATGGGCGCCAAATATGGCTACCATGGTTATAGCCAGGGGTAAAAACGGCATAGACATAAAGACATCGGCGATGCGCATAATTATATTGTCCACTGTTCCGCCGTAATAGCCTGCCACTCCACCGGAGATGGTGCCGATTAAAATAATCAGGGAGGTGGACACCAGGCCTACGGTCAGAGAAATACGCCCGGCATACAGGATCCTGGTCAGGGTGTCCCTGCCCATGTTGTCCGTTCCGAGGAGGTGCTCGCTGTCGGGCGGGGCATTGGTATTAAGAACATTGGTTTCATTCCACTCATAGGGGGTTAAATAGGGGGCAAAAATAGCTCCCAGGATTAAAAGAAAGAGGATGGCAAATCCCAGCATGGCCAGCTTGTTTTTTCTCAACCTGCGCC
>PWFM01000185.1 GCA_003553895.1 Syntrophomonadaceae bacterium
GGCGACTCCACGCCTTCCTTGATGTCACTGACTTGTGCAGTTTCAATCCACGCCCCCGCACGGGGGGCGACCGCCGAAGCAGAAACCGTCTTAAAACACTACGTGGAGTTTCAATCCACGCCCCCGCACGGGGGGCGACATAATCTGGTTCGCCGAAGAAGTCGCTTAAAATGGTTTCAATCCACGCCCCCGCACGGGGGGCGACGCCAGCTGTTTGCAGGGATTATATAGCCTGGTTCGTTTCAATCCACGCCCCCGCACGGGGGGCGACCGGGGAGCAAAGATTATCTGAACATGAACAGGAGGTTTCAATCCACGCCCCCGCACGGGGGGCGACCTCAGTTGACGTTGACAATTTCCCGACAAGTATTGTTTCAATCCACGCCCCCGCACGGGGGGCGACAATAACCCCACCATCCCAATATCGGGCCTGCCGGGTTTCAATCCACGCCCCCGCACGGGGGGCGACTCCGAACCCGGAACAGCATTATCTAAAGGCTTCAAAGATAGATTTTTGCGAACATGTTTTAAAATCTTTAATTAACATATTTGAACTCACCTAAAAGAGCTAAAAGTCCTTTAAATAAAGCATTGCGAGCCTACCGGGTTTTTATGGTAGCTTGGGGTTCGCACCTTAAATAATCATCGGGCCCTCAGGATCATAAGTTTTCTTTGCGCCCACATGCTGAATTCTATTATTCCAGTTGCTCCCTAAATTATAAAACCTTAGACTGTCTTCATCTTCGTCGATTATTTTTTCTAATTTACTTTTAAGTGTTTGAAACTGGCCTGGATCCAGCATGCATTCGAAAACGGAATTTTGTACCCGTTGGCCGTGATTTACACATTGTTTAGCAACAAGTCTCAGGCGCTTTCTGCCCTCAGGTGATGTGGTGCTTACATCGTAGGTTATCAAGACCATCAACTCAGCATTCCCCCTTATTGTATTATCAAATATCAAAACAAGAGCTAAAAATTGGCTGCACTATTTCCAGATGAATGGTGGATAGACTTCAATATCGCCTCTTAAATGTCTCGCCAGTAAAAGCGCCTGGGCATAAGGCAGTAAACCTAATGGAATTTTTTCTTCCAAAAAGGGATGAACAATTTCTTCAGTTTTACGCTTTTGCCAGGCAGTAAGCACTTCTTTTCTGGAATCCTCTTTTAGTATAACTCCACCTGACTCTTTTTTTATAAAATCTTTTCCAGTTAATTGGCGTAGGTTGATCATGCTGATAACCAATCTATCTGCAAGATATGCTCGAAATTCTTCCATCAAATCCAGCGCCAGGCTTAAGCGTCCAGGCCTGTCGCGATGCAGGTAACCGACATAAGGATCCAGGCCTACTGTAACCAGAGCAGCCTTGGTTTCATGGAGCAGCAATGTGTACAAAAATGACAACAACGCATTAACGTTATCTCTTGGTGGACGTCTGTTTCGTTCCCGCATATAAAAGCATTCTTTTTGGTTAAGCAGCAGTGTATCAAAAACAGAAAAATAAGCTCGAGCGCTTTCCCCTTCGATGCCGCGTAATTCATTTAAGTTTGTAATTTGTTCCACTTTTTGTATATTTCTCACCAGCGTTTTGCTGGTTGTTTCTACAGAGACAATGTTTTTTGTTTGTTTGTGGTCGCGTATAAAGCGCCGTAAAACAGTTCTGCACCCGGCCAGTTTGCCTATGACAAATGATTTTGCAATTTTAGCTGATGCCTGGTCATCGTCGGCCAGGCGGTACTGCTTTCTCCTCAGTAAAACATTCCCTTTTGGAGCGCTAATGACATTGGCCATATGTTTACCATAAGGGCTTAATAATGATACATTAACTCCTTTTTCAATACATAAACTCAGTAAAGCCGGGCTTGCCCCGCTGTAGCCGAAGGTCACAATCCCTTCAAGATAGTGAACAGGCGTTCTAAAAACATCTTTTCCTTCGAGCTTGACTACAACATTTTCGCCGTCCCTGTTGAGATATGCTTCAGGGTTGGTTATGTACAGGACATTAAGCATTTTCCGCATGCCGGGTCAACCATCCTTTACCTATTCATTACGATGTAATTTCTTTTAAAAAATCTGCCATATATTTTTTGGCGTTTTTCTTTTTTTTAGTAAGCTTTGGCAAACAAATATCTTTCAACGAACAGTTATTACACTTGCTACTTTTTGAGGCGGCCGGTGTTAGGCCGTGATAGAAATGATGATGCATATTTTTTGCCAGCTCTTCAACCCGATCTCTCAAAGTTGTGTCAAATTCAACCTGGTGCCTGTGCTTGATTTGATCATAATAGATACAGCCATATTTTAAATGAATTTCTTTCATTTCCTCTAGGCAAATCGCCTGGGCGCATAGTTGCACTGTATCCCTGTCGTCTGGCTTAGGTTTTCCCTTCTTATATTCCACCAGGGTGTAGCCGCCTTGGAAATCACCTTTCTGATGATGAATTTCTAACAGGTCGGCTACACCGAATAACCCCAGTTTTTTGGAAGCAAGCGGGATAGAGCGTTCAGTTTTCAAATCGCCACGGTTTTCATCCAAGAAAGGGTCGTCGACTCTTTTATGGATCAACCTTCCCTTGGCGGTGCTAAGGTTTTCTGCCCACTGTTCTTCAATATAAATCAGAGCCCACTGTCTAGGACAATAAGCGAAATGCTGAATACCGGAAAGCGGGAGCATGTTTTCTTCATTAAATAATTTATCCATGTTACATCTTTTCAACCAGGGTTACATTATCTGGTATTTTTGTTTTTTCGATTGAAACATCATAATCGGTGAAATCCCTTGCCGGCCTGTTTTCATTTTTGCGTTTTATTTTCACAGAATCAAAAAGATCCTGTACCGGAGCGTCACCCATTTTTGAGTTATGCTCAAATATTATGATCTTCCTGGTTCCCATTAGTCCCCTGGCTGCTGAGCGATCATGATCAAACATTTTTTCCAGTGTTTCCCACATCACACCCAAATCATTTTCGCTGAAACCGGTTTGTGAAGCAAAGGGAGCCGAAACAAAGCCGTGTGCCCGGTAAAGGCCGTAAGGTACGGTAAATTTACGGCCCATAGTCCGGTTATCGCCGCCTTGTTTTTGGGAGTCGGTTTCCGTGGTAACTGCCATGCGGGTAATGCTATGCTCCAGCGAAACAATTGGGTCTATAGATCTAGCAAATGTTAGCTGCACTGGACCGCGGACCTGGCCGGCATTGGGACCGGTAGATAAAACTGCACCAAAAGTTCTGATATCAAAGAAATTCTGGCACATGAATGCTCTGGCTCGATTTATTTCCTTACCCTGACCTGTGCCGGGCTTATTTCTTTTACTGCCGTCTGCCGGATCGGCCGGTTCTTTTTGCAAATCAATACCCAAACTGATATAAGCCTGCTCAATGGGGTTGTTTAGAATAGATTTTTCTTTAATAAAAATGCTGTACGGGGGCTGATCATTGTACTTTAAACCGATATAATTTCTGACTTTGCGTTTTAAGCAGACATCAGTAATGAGGCCGTGACCGGTTTCTGCGTCGATCCGGGGTAAGTTGCCCGCATCGGGGTCTCCATTAGGGTTTCCATCTTTTACATCAAAAAGAAGCACAAAATCATATCTTTTTTCCACAGCTGAATTGTGATTCATATTAAACATCCTTTCTAAGTTTGCTTAAATTATAAAGCTTCAATTTCCTGAGATTCTTCTACACCGATATCTGCCTTGTTGAAAAATGACTGCCTTTGGTGGTAGTAACCAATAGCGAAGCGGCCCTGTTCGTGGATGTCAAGGTGGGCAGGAAAATCGTTTAAATGACCCATAATTTCTCCGATCAGGCGCTCTAGGTTTACTACCCGGCCCCGGCTTTCCATTTTGGCCAGATGATGGTTTTTAAGCCGTAACAGGTTGGTAAATACAGTGACCGGTGTAGCGCAGGCTGCACCGTAATACCTTTCCCGGATGGTGGTATTGAGGCCCGGGTTTGCTTCTTCCTGCACTTTTTCAAGCACAGCAAACAACCTTCCTAACTGGTAGCCTGTTGATGGTTGGGAATGGTCCAATTCGAAAGAAACCTCCTTATGATTTTTATGGGGGTAAAAACGGTAATAACGGTTAAGATATGCTTTAAGCAATGCGGCACGGACCGGTTTAACCCGGGCTTTTGTATCGCTGCGTATTCGCCTGAGGACCGATTGCAGCAAGGTGGCCGGGTAAGGGGTCCCGGCAAGTATTGATCGCATAAATTCGCCGGTCAGGTTGGGCAAAATATTTTCGCTTTTATCCTGAACGGCGACATTAACCAGAATGCGCCAAACAGAGTAGAATTCCGGCTCTCCGGGTGGTTTGGTAATTGAAAAATCATCAAAGTACTGTTTAATTTTGGCTGCATATTCACCAATGGGTCCGGTATGCCAGAAGCGGATGGAGATTCGGGCTGCATTCGGGGCAAGGCCCAGGATATAAAAGTTTGTACTACTTTGTTGTTCAGTAAAAGAACCGCTGTTGATAGATTCATACAGTTCCTTTATTTTTTCTGCCCCGGCTGAGGGGTTATCTTTGGGAGGCTCTTTGAAATAGGCCGAAAAGTTGGATTCAAAAGCAGATTGCTCTTTCGACCAGAAAACCATGGCTGTGTCGCCGATATTCAACCTTTGATATTTAGATTTAAGTAAAGTATTTAAGGCGGTGACATATGCAAACTCAGTTGAAGTTATAACCGGGGCGTTGTAACCCTGTTCTTTGCCGTATGAATCATAGCCGCTTTTTTTTTGGATACCTATTAAACTTTTAGTATCTTTGTTAATCGGGGTCCTGCTGTGCGTTCTTGCAATAATGCCCCTTTTACCGGTAACCAGGCAAATCCCGCTACGGGTCGGTTCATTTTTGCTTCCACCTATTTCTTTGGGGGCGGTAGACTGGATTTCATTTTTCACAAACTCCTGGATTTTCTCTCTGCAGGGAACCGGTAGATCTGACGGCAGCCTGAAAGCCATATTGCATTGAGGAGCCTTGAGGCAGTCTTCAATTTGGGGTGAATTAATTGCTTTTTCGATTTCTCCCTTCTCA
>PWFM01000034.1 GCA_003553895.1 Syntrophomonadaceae bacterium
CATACTGCCAGTGCTTGGAAACAGCGACTTTTGCCCCTGCTTCTTCCGACAGGCGGCGAACGGCTTTGACTTCGTTGTCGGTATCGGTGTAGAAGTGGTTGATGCAAACAACCGGGGTGATACCGGCTTTTTTAATTGTGTTAATGTGATGGATCAGGTTGTCGCAGCCTTTTTCCACCCATTCTACATTTTCCTGTCCGTAAGCGGGATCAAGCGGCTGTCCCGGCTTGGGCAGGGGCGCCCCGCCGTGTGCTTTTAAAGCCCGGATCGTTGCCACGAGTACGGCACAATCCGGCTTCAGGCCCGACATACGGCACTTCAAGTTCCAGAATTTCTCGAAACCAATATCGGCGGCAAAACCGGATTCGGTAATTACATAATCACCAAGCTTCAGAGCCACTCGGTCGGCCACGATGGAAGACTGCCCTATAGCGATGTTGGCAAACGGCCCTGCATGGACAAACGTCGGCTGACCTTCAATGGTCTGCATCAGGTTGGGATTGAGCGCCTCGACCATCCAGGCAGTCATAGCACCGGCCACGCCAAGATCTTCGGTGGTAACCGGGTTACCCCGCTTATCGTAAGCAACTACAATCCTGCCCATCCGATCCCGCATATCTTTCAGATCGTTGGCCACAGCCAGGATGGCCATAACTTCTGAAGAAACAGCAATATTAAACCCGGAGCTCATCATGAAACCATCTCTCCTGCCACCCAGTCCGATGATTATGTTGCGGAGAGCCTGCGCGCAGAAATCAATAATCCAGTTCATCTCTACATTGCGCGGATCGATATTTAAACGACTCAGCCCGCTGCGCTCCAGGAATGCATCGCTTGAATTAAACTCATGCTGAAGACGAGAAGTTAAAGCAACCATGGCCAGGTTATGAGAATTCATGATAGCGTTGATATCACCGGTCAGGCCGAGAGAAAAGGGCGTCAGAGGAACACACTGGGCCAGTCCACCGCCGGCAGCGGAGCCTTTTACGTTCATGGTCGGCCCACCCGAAGGCTGGCGGATAGTGGCAATAACATTTTTACCGAGTTTACCCATACCCTGGGTCAAACCCATAGTTGATGTTGATTTGCCTTCCCCAAGGGGAGTGGGAGTAATGGCAGTAACATCGATGTACTTCCCATCAGGTACATCTTTCAGGCGATTAAGGACTTTTTTGTAATCTACTTTGGCCACATAATGGCCGTGGGGCAGGAGCTCTTCCTGGTCAAGTTTTAGCTCCTCTGCTAACTGGTATACTTTTTTCATGTTCTTTTCAGCAGCTTCTGCAATTTCCCAGTCAGCATGTTTTGTTGGATCTAACGGCATTTAAACAACCTCCTTCAATTATTTTATTAAAAGCTATCTCCCTCTGCGCATAAACGCAGACAAAGGTTTTAATTCAACATCCGGCCGCGTTTTCCTGCCATATAGTTCAGGAATTCACATATTTTTATATCCGACTTGATATTATATTATTTACCTTACAGGTCACCAGCTGCCGGCACTCCGCCCTTGGATTCAGCCGTGATAATCGCCCTTTCCACGGCAACGGCTATCGCCTCTGCGGCCATCAGCCCGACAATATTGACATCGGCAGATACTTCTCCCCGGGACAGGGCAAATATTGTGTCTCCGTCCCACATTGTGTGGACAGGCCAAATGGAGCGGGCCAGGCCGTTATGGGCCAGCTGGCAAACTTTCTGGAGGCAGAGCCGGTCCAGTTTTGCATTGGTGGCTACAACTCCCAAGGTGGTATTCCCGGCACAGCCGCCCTGTTTAGATCCCAGGAGCAGGTCAATCGTCTTTTCCATCACTCCGGTTTTTGGATTCCTCGGGCCGGCCAGCAACCGGCCCCGGTGGTCATAAACATCGCCGAAAGCATTTACCGCCACCAGGGCAGCTACGATTAGAGTATCTTTCCGGATGGCAAAAGAACCCTGCCCGGATTTAACGGCGCAATCCATACCGTGTAATTTTCCCACCGTTGCCCCGCACCCGGCCCCTACCGACCCTTCCGGCACAGCACCGGTAGAAGCTCCGCTACAGGCGTCATAACCCATCTTTTTATCGGGCCTGACCTGGCCGTCTCCAATTAGCAGATCAAAAAGCACAGCAACCGGAACAATAGGGATCTTGAACTGGTCCACGGCAAAACCGCAGCCTTTTGTTTCCAGGTAGTCCACTACGCCTGCTGCTGCATCAAGTCCAAATGCGCTCCCTCCGGCCAGAACCAGGCCCTGGATCTCTTCGACCAGGCATCCCGGCTTGAGCAGATCGGTTTCCCTGGTTCCCGGAGCTGAACCCCTGACCTCAGCAGCAGCCCGGGCTCCTTCTTCAACCAGCACTACCGTCACCCCGGTAACCGCATGGTTGTTGGAGGCAACACCTACCTTAATACCCTCAATATCAGTTAGCCCCGGAGCCACAGCAACTCACTCCCACATTATGGCGGTTTCTTAAAAAGTTAACACCCATGCCGGGCGCACCTAAATTCAGAGCCAGGCATTCGCCTGGCTCTGGTTGATTAAAAGTAATTAATGATCTTTGAAGGGGTTTTTACCCTGTTCCTGATGACGCCTGAAAGATGCCCGCCGGTTTTCTTTTTCAGTTTCCTCTTCATTTTCGGCGCTTCCAGTTTCTTGCCCGCCAGAGGTTTCAGCTTCCTCAGGTATTTCATCCACCTCTACAGGATCCTCGGTTTCGTCAGATGTTTCATCAACATCTTCTGGATCTTCGGCGTTCTCTTCAGAAATTCCAGGGGCAGTAATATTCTCATCTTCTAACTCTTCCCCGTCAGACGTTTCATCTTCCTCGCTTTCTACAGGCAATTCCCTGCCCTCGACCAGCGCTTTAATTTCTTTGGAATTAAGGGTTTCTTTATCAAGCAGGGCCTGAGCAATTTTCTCAAGTTTGCTGCGGTCTTCTTCCAGGATATCCTGGGCATTCTGATAGCAATCGTCAATTGTTTTTCTAATTTCCTGATCAATTGCCTTTGCAATTTCTTCGCTGTAGTCACGGTCACGGCCCAGGTCGCGACCAAGGAAAACCTGATCCTGCTTTCTACCCAGGGTTATCGGCCCAAGACTGTCACTCATGCCGTATTCCATAATCATCTGGCGCACAATCTGGGTAGCCCGCTCCAGGTCGTTTTGAGCGCCGGTGCTAATATCATTGAGGACCAGCTTTTCCGCTACTCTACCGCCAAGCAGAGTGCTGACCCGATCCAACAGTTCCGAGCGGGTCATATAGTAACGATCTTCTTCGGGGAACATCAGTGTATACCCACCCGCACGACCGCGCGGTATAATAGACACTTTGTGAACGGGATCGGTATGCGGGAGTTGATAACCTACGAGGGCATGTCCGGCCTCGTGATAAGCTACAATTTTTTTCTCGAATTCACTGATGACCCGGCTGGTTTTCTGGGTCCCGGCCACCACCCGCTCTACAGCTTCTTCCAGTTCTTTCATTCCGATCTTTTTCTTAGAAGCGCGGGCTGCCAGCAAAGCTCCTTCATTAACCACGTTTTCCAGGTCGGCCCCGGTAAAACCAGGTGTGCCGCGAGCAACAACCCTGAGATCCACGTCTTCAGCAAGACGTTTGCTCCTGGTATGGACCTTCAGAATATCTACCCGTCCATTAACATCAGGCAGGGTAACAGTAACCTGCCGATCAAACCGTCCGGGTCTGAGCAAGGCCGGATCAAGTATATCGGGCCGGTTGGTTGCGGCAATGATGATGATCCCTTCATTGACATCGAAACCGTCCATCTCTACCAGAAGCTGGTTCAAAGTTTGCTCTCTTTCATCATGGCCTCCGCCAAGGCCTGCTCCACGCTGGCGTCCCACAGCATCAATCTCATCTATGAAAACAATGCAGGGTGAATTTTTTTTGGCATTTTCGAACATGTCCCTGACCCGAGAAGCGCCGACCCCGACAAACATTTCCACAAAGTCAGATCCGCTGATACTAAAAAATGGCACACCTGCTTCGCCTGCTACGGCCCGGCCAAGCAAAGTTTTCCCGGTACCCGGGGGGCCAACCAGGAGAACCCCTTTGGGGATTCTTGCCCCCAGTTCGATATATTTGCGAGGATCTTTCAGGAAGTCGACAATTTCTGTAAGCTCCATTCTTTCCTCATCGGCGCCGGCCACATCTTCAAAAGTAACTTTTTTCTTCTCGGTCTCCTGAAGTTTAGCCTTACTTTTGCCGAAATTCATGACCCGGTTACCACCGCCCTGGGATTGCTGCATAAAGAAGAAAAATATCCCGATGATTAACAGGAAGGGAATCATGTAGGTCAGGGCGGTCTGCCACCATTCAGGACCACGCTCGGGGTGGGGCGAATATGAAACATTGTGCTCCAACAGCAGCTGTGTCAGCTGGTGATCCTCGGGGCGGGTTGTTTCTATTTCAGTGCCGTCAACCAGTACAGCTTCAATTTCATTACCATGGGCAACAACTTTCTCCACTTCACCGTTCTCTATTTTTTCTACAAACTGGTTGTAGCTTATTTCCTCAGGTTCGGGCCCGGTATTAAAAGTAGTCAGCAAGATGACTACTACCAGAGCTATGACCAGGTAAAATAAGATCTGTCTTACAAATGGGCTCAAAAAGTACCCTCCTCTCCACGTAAGCCCTCAAAGGCTGAAATAAATTGTAACACACTGCCAGGGTGTAGGCAATAAAACAGGTTACTTGTTAAAGAAATAATATATATTGCAGGCGGTTTAGAACGGGTTTAGTCGTTTAAAACACGCAGATCGGATAACTGCCGGTAATCTTCGCCATAATCAAGGCCATAACCAATCACAAAGCGATCCGGTATAATGAAACCGCAGTAATCCGGCTCAAATTTCACCTTCCTGCGATCGGGCTTGTCAAGGAGGGTAACCACCTTTAAGGAATTCGGCTGCCTGCTACCCAGGTTTTCAACCAGGTAATTCAAGGTCAAACCAGTATCGACAATATCTTCGACAATAAGAACATCTTTGCCCTGGATACTTTGTTCCAGGTCTTTTAAAATCCGGACCACTCC
>PWFM01000038.1 GCA_003553895.1 Syntrophomonadaceae bacterium
CTTTGTTAATCACTTCCTGGGGCTTGGCGCCCTCATCTACCAGCTTGCGGGTCAGCTCATCGGCCTTCGCCGCATCACACTCGATAATGGCGTTTGCTAAAGTTTCAAAATCTGCCATTATCCATCACTCCTTTCTTATTATAATTCTTAATATTCATATCTTTATTCTTTGAGCGGCAGACCGCCGGATAGTAGTACCCATCCGGCGGTTCCTGCCATTGCTCTATTTAAGCTATCCATGAAACTGCAATTTGAAAAAGGGATCTTTATATTACAGATCTCCTTTTTCCTGCTTCAGCTCCTGGATGGCGGCGTCAATGCGCGCTTTTTCCAGGGGCAGCGAGCCTTCATCTCTTTCCTTGTAAAGCGACTTCATCAGGCAGTAAAGCATCAGGAACATGATAATCATGAAGGGGAACCCGCCGACAACTGAAGCCGTCTGCAGCGCTCCCAGGCCGCCGGTAAAGAGCAGGATGGCAGCAATTGCTCCCTCGAGGACCCCCCAGGTAATGCGCAGCTGGACCGGCGGGTTGGGGTTACCGCCGGAGGTCAGCATGCCGTTTACGTAGGTGCCGGAGTCAGACGAGGTAATAAAGAAGACCGCCACCGAGAAGCTGGCTGCTCCCACCAGCAGAGCTGATGCCGGCATAATTTCCAGGAGCGTAAAAAAGCCCATCGCTTCGTCTTGACCGACGGCTTCCTGGATGATGCCTACTTCCTGGAAATGCTCATACCAGAGGGCGGATCCGCCAAAGACGGCGAACCAGACCAGGCTGACCGCAACCGGGACCAGCAGCACGCCGGTGATAAAGTTACGGATGGTGCGGCCGCGGGAAACGCGGGCGATAAATGTCCCGACAAAGGGCGCCCAGGCGATCCACCAGGCCCAGTAGAATATGGTCCAGGCACCATACCATCCTTCGGTTCCTTCACCGGCGGCATCGAGGCCAAATGACATGTAGATAATATTTTGCAGGTAATCGCCGGTAGAATGGGTGAGGGTGTTAAGAATAAAAAGGGTCGGACCGAGGACAAATACCAGGGCCAGCAAAGCCAGGGCCACGACGATATTGATCCGGCTTAACCACTTAATGCCGCGGTCGATACCGGTGTAGGTGGAAATAACCGCCGCGGCGGTTACCACGATAACGATAACGACCCAGAGGGTGTTGGTGCTCGGGATTCCGAATAAGAATTCCAGACCGGCGCCGATCTGCATTGCGCCCAGGCCCAGGGAAGTCGCCAGACCGAAAAGGGTGGCGAAAACACCGATGACGTTAACGACAACGCCCCAGCCCTTGTTGATATTTTCCGGGCCGAGGATCGGCTCCAGGCAGGAACTGAGCATCATCGGCAAGCCCTTGCGGTAGGAGAAATAGGCCAGCGAACCGGCCACTACCGCATAGACAGCCCAGGGATGCAAACCCCAGTGGAAATATGAATAGCGCATGGCCATGTGGACAGCGGCGGCGGTCCCTTCTTCACCCATCGGCGGCCACATATAATGCCAGATTGGCTCGGATACCCCCCAGAACAGGAGGCCGATACCCATGCCGCAGCTAAACAGCATGGCAAACCAGGTAAAGTTACCGTACTCCGGTTTTTCATCATCCTGACCCAGCTTGATCTCGCCCACCGGACTCAATAGCAGGTAGATGATCATAATCAGAAAGACACTGGCTCCGAGGATGAAAGACCAGCCCCACTGCTCGACCATGTAGTCAAAAACGGTGCCGGCTGCTTCACCAAAAGCTTCCGGCGCAGCAATACCAAATATCACGAAAACAAGCATGATAATAAGAGCAACCCAAAACGTGCGCTTGGCGTACATACTTCTTTCTTCTGGCGTTTGTTCCTTAACCACTTAATATACCTCCTTCAAAATAATATGATCAGTGCGGAATAAAAGGTGAGTTTTCATGTTACATATATCAACCCCCTAACTCGTTTTTTGACGACTACAAACAAACAGTAAGAAAGAAACTCGCAATCACTTTATTAAAAAGCAATATTCATGCCATACATGCAAGGTGACCCGAAAACTCGAGACTGCCCATGATCACTGGACAAAATGCAACCAGGTTTAATATTGCAAATATCTTCTTTTCTCATAATTAGAAATATGATGTGGCAACGGGATCCTGAATAGCTAGCGGCAAAGGCTGATAGGTAGATAGATCAGTCTATTATCAATATGATAAAATTTATCAAATTAAGAAACGCCGACTTCAATATCTTTTAGCTTTCGATAGAGGGTGGCCCTGCTTATGCCAAGGGCGCTGGCCGCTTTCTCTTTGCCCCGGGTGCTGTGGCCGTACTTTTGTAAGGCGGCTCTAATGGCTTTTTGTTCCAGCGAAGAAATATCTTCAATTCCAATGGTGTCGCCCCTGCTGTAATACCTGGTTATTTTGTCAGGCAAACTGCTTTTGCAGATTTCGCTGCCGGACTCTATATTAATGGCATACTCAATGGCATTTTCCAGCTCCCTGACATTACCCGGCCAGGGATAGGCCAGCAGGGCTTCACGGGCTTCTTCTTCAAACCCTTTAACTTTTTTATTTAAGCGCACCGAGTAATAATCGAGGAAATGATGCATCAAAAGGATGATATCGTCCTTGCGATCACGCAAGCCGGGCAGCGTAAAGGGAATGACGTTAATCCGGTAGAAAAGATCCTCCCGGAATTTCCCCTGCTTAATCAACTCTTCCAGGTCTCTGTTAGTGGCGGCTATAATACGCACATCGACATCGCGTAAAGAAACTCCCCCGATACGGACTATGCTTTTATTTTCAATCACGTGCAGCAGTTTTACCTGAAAATCGAGAGGCATGTCGCCGATTTCGTCAAGAAAAATTGTGCCCCCGTGAGCCATCTCAAACTTCCCGGGTTTGCCGCCTTTGCGGGCCCCGGTAAATGCCCCTTCCTCGTAGCCGAAAAGTTCCGATTCAAGCAGGGTGGCGGGAATGGCCGCACAACTCACAGATACAAAAGGGTTTTTCCGGCGGGGGCTTTCTTCATGTATGGCGCGGGCAAAGATACTCTTTCCGGTTCCGGTTTCGCCTCGAATCAATACGGTCGAATCGGTAGCAGCGATTAACTTCATTTTTTCCTTGATCTCGTTGATTTCCGAGCTGGCTCCGATTATACCGGAAAAAGTGGATTTTTTATTTTCTTTCATGATCCGGGTGGCCATCTCTTCTACTTCCTCTTTCTTGCGAAATGTCAAAACGGCGCCTGAGACCCTTCCGTCTTCATACATGGGGGTAACATTATAAAACAGGTAGAGGGTTCTATCTTCCGGTCCGGTATAACTGACTTCATTTACATAATAAAGATCGCCTTCCTCATCCTTATGTTTGCTGATGGCTTCCTCTACGACAAACTCCGGAAAAAGATCATTAATGTGGCAGCGGGCTTCTCTTTTATGCTTAAGGTTAAGCAGTTCTTCCGCAGCCTGGTTCATATTGGTTATTATACCCTGGTTGTTTATGGCAATAACGCCTTCGTAAATCGAGTTTATAACATCCTTAAACTGGTTCATCAAGCTGGTAACCTTGGACTCCATTCTTTTTTCATTAATCGAGATTAAAATGATGTTGCCCAATTTACTTAGAAAATCCTGCATTTTTTCATAATGGTTGAGCAGTTTGCGGCGGTGCTGCTCGGTCAGGGCCAGCAATGAAATGGTCCCTACTTTTTTATTGCCAAAGATAATAGGCGTCATTACAAAAGCCAGCACTTCACACTTTTCTGAATACTCGCATTCAGAACAGCAAACAGCATGAGCAGTGTTTTCTACAAAAATCGATTCGTCGTTTTCCGAAGATACCAGCTTATGGGTCATGCATCCTTCTTCATATACAGCGCCTACTTCTTTTTCAAAGTAACCACTGCCGGCAATTACTTCAAGGTTACTGCTGATGATACCGATCTCAATATCAACTACCCCTGCAAAAGCCCCGGTGACCTGTTGTAAAAAGCCCTGGATTCTCTTTAATTCTTTCAAAAAGATCTGCCACCTTTTCTGCTTAAGTTACCCCATAGAACAACTAAATATAGATAACTTGATTACCGCTGTGCTTAAGAAACTTTTCAAAATCCTTGAAGGAAAGGTTCACGGTAGCGGTATTGACATTGGGATGAAAATTGACAGAATCCTGCTTTTGTAAAGCGCGGTCGATAACTAAAATAACCGCTTTTTTATCGTCGTTGATAATGCCAAATGGTGAGACCGCCCCCGTATCAAGGCCGAGGTGTTCCTGCAGGCGGCGTTCTGAGGCAAAACTGAGTTTTCCTGAGGCCAGCTTGGCGGATAGATCCTTTAAATCAGCAGATTTGGACTGCTCCAGGACTACCAGGTAATGACGGTTACCCTTATTATTCCGTAAAAACAAATTCTTGGCGTGGGCGCCCTGGATATCTTTCCAGTACTGCTGTGCTTCTTCAACCGTGTAAACCGGAGGATGTTCGTATCGGGTATACTCGATACCCAGCTCATCAAATACATCATATAATTTTTGTTCGCTTTCTGTTATCATACCAGCATTCCCCTTTCAGATTATATTTAGTTGAAGTAATATGTTGTGATGCGGATAATTTATGTCTTGCCCGGGCAGGCTTATGACCAAACTTAATAACCACTGGCCCCCTGGTAAAAGTTTAACCCTGCAGAAGAAGCAATTGACGGAGCCCAGTATAAGGTTAATTTTATGCATAAATATAAATAAACTCTATCATGGTACACTTTCGATGTCAAATTTTGAATATTCTAGCCGGTAGTTAAAAAGGCATCTTGACAAATAGACTGAACATTATTTTCCGGGGGAAGGAAGCTTTACGTTTTCATCCTGCAGTTTATATGGCCCCAGCCCAGTAAACCAGAGACCTTTTTTGGCCTGCCCATTTTCTGAAACCAGCCTGCCATAACCGTGGCGGCGACCCAAAAACCATTTGCCGGTAAAACGCTCGCCTACAGAGGGACTGTAGGTGCCGTAGCCATGACAGAAATCTTTCCACCAGCGCCCCCTGTAGACGCTGCCGCTCGGCCAGGTCCTGATGCCCCAGCCGTGATATTTGCCGTCAGCAAATTCACCCTGGTATGCTCCCCGGCCCGACATTTCACAGTAACCGTAACCATGCATTTTCCCATTTTCCCAGGAGCCTCGCCACCAGGAGCCGTCTGCCTTTTTCAGCAGCCCTTCTCCGTGATAAAGACCACCCGAAAAATTGCCTTCATAACAATCTTTATTCGCATAACGGTATACTCCAAACCCATCTTTTTCATCGTTATCCCAGTTCCCCCGGTATTCAGAGCCATCCTTGAAAGTCATGATTCCATAACCATGCTTTTTACCATTGTTGAAGCCGCCCCTGTACCTGGAACCATCCTTGAATGCCACTGAGCCCTCTCCATGCGGTCGACCCTTTTCTAAATCTCCACTGTAAATAGAACCGTCAGGGAAAAAGAAAGAGCCGCCTGCCTCCGCCGCACCTTCTTTAAAAACTCCGACATACCGGGAGCCGTCCCGAAAATAGAGAGTGCCCTTGCCATGGGGACGGTTATCTTTGCATTCTCCGGCATATTTTGAGCCGTCGGGGAAGAAGCACCGCCCGCTGCCGCTGTTTTTGCCCTTTTCAAAATAGCCCTGAAACCGGGTTCCATCGTCGAAAAGAACATTACCCCGGCCGTGAGGCAGGCCCTCTGTTAACTTGCCCCTGTATACAGCGCCGTCTGAAAAATAGAACTGCCCTTTATCGGCAATCCGGCCGTTCCTGAAAACGCCTTCGTACCTGGACCCATCGGCGAATATAAATATGCCCCGGCCGTGCATCAAGTTTTTTTCCCACTGTCCTTCGTATTTGCGGCCATCGGGCCAGTTTTGCGTACCTGTGCCTTCCCGGCGGTTTTCAACCCACTGCCCCTCATAACTCTTACCGTTCGGCCAGGTCATTTTGCCTTTACCGTGCCGGTAAGCATTTTTCCATTCTCCGCTATACTTTCTTCCATCAGGCCAGGTAAAGGTGCCGTGCCCCTCATACAGGCCGTTACAAAATTCGCCCTCGTATTTTTCACCGCTCGGCCAGTAATATTTGCCCACCCCATGCATTTGATCGTCTTTCCATTCGCCAACATACTTGCGCCAATCGGCAAAGATGTAGGTCCCCCGGCCGTGCATCTTGTCTTCTTTCCAGTGGCCTTCGTATTTGTCGCCATTAGACCAGACAAATGTGCCTTCTCCATCAAAACGGCCCTTTTTCCATTCACCACTGTACCTGCTACCGTCTGGCCAGGTAACTGTGCCCCGGCCGTGCGGTTTATTTTTTAATAATTCTCCCTTGTACATTCCGTTTCCGGCCAGTTTCATGGCATATCTACAGCCCTTCACAAATATGGTAGGTATATATTTCTTCAGGTTGGCAAGCTATTCCTTCGTCACGGCAATATATAATCAGGTTAACCGGCTGTTACATCGGGCAGGTCCCGCTTTTTCTTTTTGCGCCAGGATAGATGAACCATGAATATCCCCAGTTCATAAAGAATCATCAACGGAATGGCCATTAAGACCTGGGAAAAAATATCGGGAGGGGTTAGGATTGAGGCAAAAATGATAATAATGAGCAGGGCAAACTTACGGTTTTTCCGTAAGAATGTGGTGGTAACCAGCCCTATACTGCCCAGGAACCAGAACAAAACCGGCATTTGGAATACAAGGCCAAAAGAAAGTAAAAAAGAGCTTGTAAAAGATAAGTAGCGGGCAATACTGAAACTGGGCACCAGGTCGGCGCCTGAAAATCCAACAAAAAAGTTTAATGCGAAAGGCAGAACTACAAAATAGGCAAAGGACAGGCCCAGGGCAAAAAGCACGTACATGATCAGGGTAAGAAAAACAGCAGAACGGCGCGGTTTTCCAGCCGCTGTTATAGCCAGGGCCAAAAGCTGGTAGAGGATCAGGGGTAACGTGACAATACCGCTGGTGATAAAGGCCAGCCGCAGGTTGGCTAACAGCGCTTCAGAGGGAGTGAGAAAAATAAGCTGGAGATCCAGCCCTCCTTCTTCAAGCCCGGCATAAGCCATATCGGCAGGCATCAACAGGATATTTCTTATTTGATCACCAAAAGTAAAGCTAATTATTGCTACCACAAAAACTGCGCCTGCGATGATCATCAAGCGTATACGCAGTTCTTCAAAAAGACGGATCAGCCTTTCTCTTTCCATAATCCTTTTATATAACGCTTCCTCTCCGGTTATTAATCAAAGTAAATGTCATCTTCAACATCTTCGTTAGCCTGCAGGTAGCGCTGGTAATTCTGGGCTTCCCGGTAAATCCAACTGTCTTCGGGTTCATCCTCCAGGATGCCTTCGAGCATAGTTTTGGCGGTATCCTGATCGTCAAGATATTCTCCCAGTATGAAGGTGTAATACAACCGCTCTTCGTTATCGGCTGTGCCGTCCACTACCCTGCCCTCCAGGTGCCCAAAAAGCCATTCCACCTCTTCCTGCTGCAGTTCATTTTTGCCTGCAGCATCCAACAGGGTGATAAAAGAGAGGTGAACCATCGGATCCGGGTTTTCGCGCAGCAGCTCCTGCAAGACGGCAATTTCGCCTGTTATTAAATCTTCCTCTTTATCCTGCTCTTTGTAGATGTTGATCAATTCGAGGCGGAACATCGGATCGTCCGGTTCCATATCAACCAGAGTCTCATATATGGAGAGAAGCCTGTCCTGGTACTCTTCCACGGCTTCCTGGTCATTAAAATACATCTGCTTGATCAGGTTTAAATATCGGTAATTTTCGGCCAGTTCCTGGAGAATTGTAGGGTTAGGTCCATGTTCTTCCAGATGTTCCTCCAAACGCTCTACTTCTCCCTCATAGAAGGCCAGGTAATCTTCCGGTTCAGGATCAGCCTGCTGCTGGGGCATAACACTGCCATTATCACCCAGGGCATGCCCCAGGTATCCTCCCACCACTGATGCCAGCATGCCAAAAGCAAGGACGGCAGCAACAATAACCGCCCAGCGCTGATTTTTCAGATCTCTTGGTCTTTCAGTCTTCTTTGCCACTCTAAAACCCTCCGGCTCACTTTAATAATATTGTAAAAGATATTGAACTCAATTACAGGCGCCTGGTCTAGTCAAGCTTGACCAGCAAACGCCCGCAATTCTCACAATACACCATTGAACTGGGATTGTAAAGATGACCGCGATGGGCTGAAGAAATAAACACCCGGCAGCCGCCGCAGATGTCGTTAACTACCCTGGCCAGGGCCTTGCCCTGGTATTTTTCTGCCAGCATTAAGTATTTTTCCAGGTATTTCTGATCTATTTTGCCCGCAAGTTCCTCCCTTTGCGACTGCAGTTGGGCAATTTCCTGGTTTAATGCCGTTATTTCTTCTTCAAGCTGTTTTTCTTTGCCCGCCAGGTCTTCACGGGTCCGGCTTATTTTTTCTGCCAGCTCATTTAACTCTTCTTCCAGAGCCTCGATTGATTCCATCAAATTTATCATCTTTTCTTCCAGCTTTTTTTTGTCTTCTGCAAGCAGATCCAGTTTGCGCTGCATTTGTTCCAGTTCTTTAACATTGGAAACCTTACCGCCATACATATTGTCCTTCAGTTCCTTGCTGGTATCAAAAATACTCTGTTCTTCAAATTCCATCTGTTTAAGTTCCTTGCGTTCCGATTTAAGGCGGTTTTCCTTTTCAGAGTAATCTTTTTCCAGGCTTTCCAGGTATTCTCTGGCATCCGGCACCCCGCTAAGCCAGGGCGCTTCTTCAATTTTGGTTTGAAGACCTTTTATAGAAAGGTCAATTTCCTGTAATTCCCATAGCAGCTGCAATTGCACCCACAAACACTCCTCTCGGTTAATAAAAAAGGGGTAGGCGTTAACCTACCCCGTTTAAACTATTTCCAGGCCGGTGAAGCCGAAGCCTGGATCGATACTCCGGTTTCATAGTGATCGGCTTCCAGCCGTTCCACCAGGTATTCCCGGAGGTAGGCTACTCCCGGCCATTCGGTGGCATCATGGCCGGCATCCACCAGGGCCAGGCCGTAAGCCTGGGCCAGTTTCAAATCATGATAACGGAAATCACCGGAAACCAGGACCTCAATGCCCTGGCGCGCTGCCTGCTCAACCAGTGACCCTCCGCTACCGCCGCAAACCGCCACCCGGCTATAATAGCTTTTCCCGGCATCCCAGCAGCGCAGAGCTGCGGGTTTTAAAGCGGACCGGCACCGGCTTAATAAATTTTCCAGGGAACAGGGTTCTTCAAGGTCAAATTGCAAACCCAGACCGATACTTTCTCCTTCCAGGGCCAATGGATAAAGATCATAGGCCACTTCCTCGTAAGGATGGGCTTTGATCAGGGCCTGAATCACTTCGCTTTTCCTGGCCTCAGGAAGGACTGTTTCCATCCGCAGTTCTTCTACTTTTTCCAGTTTGCCCTGGCTGCCGATAAAGGGGTCGGTCCCTTCGCCGGGCATAAATGTGCCCGTTCCCGGCGTTTGAAAGGTGCAATGGCTGTAAGCGCCGATCCACCCCGCCCCGGCCTGAGAAATGGCATGGCGGATCCCGTCTTCATGGCCGGCAGGTATAAAGACAACCAGCTTCAAATACTGCTCGGTTCCGGTAACATTAATTATCCGGCCCTGCTCAGCAGGCAGGCCAAGCGCTTTAGCCAGGCGAAAATTAACTCCCCGGGGGGCAATATCATAATTGGTATGAGCGCTGTATATATGGAGACCCTTCCGCAAGGCTTCCGCAGCCAGCCTTCCGGCAGGATAACTCTCATCAAGGGAGGAGAGCATATTATAAAATAGCGGGTGATGGGTAACCAGCATCTCCGCCCCGGAAGCGCCTGCTTCCGTGAGCGCTTCATGGTCCGGATCTAAAGCCACCATTATTTTTTTCACTTCAGCTTCCGGGTGACCAAGCTGAAGTCCCACAGGATCACCCGGCAGGGCAAGTGAAAGGGGGGCGAGCTCTTCCATATAAGCAGAAATTGTTTTTACCTTAGCCAGCATTTTCCCACCTCTTATTACCGGCATTGAGAAACTATTTATATCCCTGGTCCTTTAACCGCAGAGTTTTTTGCCATCGCAGCATTCTTGTTCAACCCGTTCCCGGTACTTTTCGATCAAATGCCTGCAGACCGGGCCCGGGACCTTTTCACCGACTGCTTTGCCGTCAATATCTGCCACCGGGAGGACTTCCATCCCCGTAGATGTAGTCCATACCTCGGACGCTCTTTCCAGTTCGTCTAAGTTGAAGGCTTCTTCCGATACGGGGTAATCGAGTTCCCTTAAAATTTCCAGGGCAATCATCCTGGTTATCCCCGATAAGATAAGCTTTGATTCCGGGTGGGTCCGGACGATGCCGTCGATAACGGCAAAGGTGTTGGACCTGGTCCCCTCTGTAACTATACCGCCGGGACGGTAGAATAATACTTCCTGGGCTCCCGCCTCCGCAGCTTTGTGCCTGGCCATGACATTGGGCAGTAGATTAATCGATTTGATATAACAGTTCATCCACCGTTCATCCGGCACAGTTATACATGAACAGGGTTTAATCTCCTCTATGGAGACCGGTGCAGGGTAGTCCCTCACATACATGACCATGGAAGGGTTGGTCCCTTCTGGAGCCAGGTGGTCCCTTTCAGCGCTTCCCCTGGTGACCTGCATGTACAGGTAGCCGCTTTTACATTCGCTATTCTCAAGCAAAGTGGCTATTTCCCCTTCTATTTTTTCCATCGAATAGGGGATCTTAATATTAACGGCGCTGGCGCTGTTTTGCAGCCTGTCCAGATGGGGATGCAGGTAAAATGGATTCCCATTATATATTTTAATTACTTCATAGACACCGTCTCCCAGAAGATAACCCCTATCTTCCAGGGGCACCATTGCTTCGGAAAGATCACATCTGGAACCGTCTATCCAGGCCAGAGGTTTCAAAATTAACCAGCTCCAATCTAACAAGATTATTCATGCTTTAAGGTAGCACAATTACCGGAAAGTGTCCACCAGGTGGTTGTTACTGCGTTTGCTTTCGGCCCCGCTTTATTCGCCTGAACAGGATGCTTACCCCCAAAACCAAAAGCAGCAGCATCAGCAGCGGCCAGATCACCAGGGGAACCGTCCAAACCTGGTTGATTCTTCCGGCAGGCATGGCATAGTAGGGTTCGATTTCAGGGAGGCCGGAATTTCCAACCGGCTGGTTGGCTGCATATTCCACCACGGTTTGCCAGACTTTAAGCTCCTCGTCGTTCACATAGACGATCAGCTCCGCTAAATCTTCATCGGCAACTGGATTGCCATCCCGATCTTTTAATTGCACATCAAGTTGCGGTATCATTTCCCCGATCACGGGCAAAAAAGAGGCCACATATGCGTCGGTAACCAGGCAGTACAGCGCTTCGTCACCCTTCTCGATCGGAACATAATCGCCATTATCAATACCCTGCCGCCCTTCCCCGGTATACCTTTCAGCGCTTACAACCGCCCTGGTCGTCGGCACCGGCAAATCGAGAAAAGGCACCGTTAAAAGCACGGCGTTTTGAGGATTATAATCGTAACGGAGCCCGGAAAACTGCAGGAAGTAAGTGTTGCCCAGCACTTCTTCAAGCAATACGGCCACCTCCAGGATCCGCATAATTTCATCGCCTGTCAGGTAGGCGGCAACCAGTGGATACCCGGCATAGCCGTCATCGCCTTTTCCCAACCCCACCAGTTCAACCAGGTCATAAAAAGAAATCATCCCGTAAGAATGGGGCATTGTTCCGGGCATGATTCTGCCCCGGATCACGCCGTTGGCCTGGACGGCAAAATCGGGGACATGGTCGGTTTTTTCAGCCGCCACCAGGCGCATGGCATCAGCAATAAAGTTCCCCATCGGTGTTTCCTGCAGGGGTGGGTAATCAGGAATTTTAAAATCTGAAAAAGCAACCGGATCCAATATATGCTGAAATCGTCCCTCAGTTTTCTTTTCAATATAGGCATTGAGTATTTCGCTGTATTCTCCCACTGCCTGATCCACTTTCGGATCAAGAGGCAGAGTATGATCAAGCTTTCTAAGAAAAGGCATGCCTTGTTCCCGGTTTTTTACACTCACTGAAGCGGTTGAGGTGTTATAAGAAAGGGACAGCTGGCCTAAATATTCCAGGTGGGCCCCGGCCTGGACAATAATCGTCTCATTTTCCGTAACCGGCTCTTCAAGGGCGGTATGGCAGTGCCCCCCGATGATGATATCAATTCCTTCAACATCTGCGGCCAAATCGCGGTCTTCTTCAACCCCGGAGTGGGTAAGCGCTATGATCAATTCCGCGCCTTTTTCTTTAAGTTGTTCGACCATCCGGCGTGCTGCTTCATGCTGATCTGTAAACTCAACAGGCTCATTGGCCGTAGTAACCGCCACGGAATCTATGCCGATCAACCCAAACAGGCCGACTTTAAGACCGTTGTCAAGGGTGATCACCTGATTTTCCAGGTACAGGCCTTTATCAACCAGGGGATGCCGGGGAGGCGGAACAGTATTTGAAGCAAGAACTGCTGTTTTTTCATGAGACTCCGGGTATCCTGCTTCTATAAGGTATTCGGCCAGGATTTCCGGGCCGTAATCATACTCGTGGTTACCGATAACTACAGCGTCATAACCGATTTTTTGCTTGATGCTCAGTTCGGGAGCATAGCCAAGGGACACAAGCCAGCTGTAAGCTGTGCCGCCAATAAAATCCCCTCCGGACAACAGTAAAACAGGCTCTCCTGAAGCCTGTTTTTCCTGTCTGACTTCTTGCACGGCGGTTGCCAGCCTCGCATAGCCGCCGATGCTGGGATCCTCCCTGTACGGATGGAAGTCAACTGCCGCAGAATGAGGAATTAATGCGCCGTGCTCGTCATTGGTATGAAGAATGGTCAGGCTCAAAACCTCATGATCCGGTTCTGCAGTAGCATAAGCCCGGACAGCGGGGAAACCAGCGAAACTGAAGGTTAAGAAAACAGCGCTTATTAATGCAAAAGTAAGAACAGAGGTTAAAGCTAATTTTAGGCGAACTGGACTAAATATAAGCATGCGCCCACCCCTTCTTGAGTACTGTTATACAATCTTATCATATTCGGAATCCGAATAGTAAATTCGCCCAGCCGATTATTTAACCCGTTCTGCCCTGAACCGGCCCTAAATATCTTTCTTTATTGACATAAAGCGGGCCAGCCGCCTGAACAGCAGCCCTGGCTTCGTTCAAACCTTTACCTGTGCAATAATGACCAGCTTAAATTAATAATAAATATCTTTCATGCTGATGCCGAGACCTGACAATTCTTCAAGCACAGGTTCATAAAGATTTTTATCAACAGGGATGTTAACCCCCGGCTTGTTATATTCTCCCCGGGCCACCATTCTGGCCGCGGCGGCGACAGGCAGTCCGGTAGTCCGGGCCATTGCCGAATGGCCATCCGGTTCCCCATACTCAACCAGGGTTGATGTAATGCGGCCCGGTTTCCCGTCGGCACGCCGGATATCAAACTGATGCAGCATTACCACCATATCCCTTTCGCCCTGGTTATAACTCAGTTTGTCCAGCAGGGTGTCGGACAATATTTCTTTGGCCGAGGCCTGCCGAAAGGGCAGCGGCTCATTTTTAAGCAGCCCCAGCCATTCCAAATTTTTAATTACCGCCGAGTATTCAAGGATGCCAAGATAATCAGACAGCGCTTTCTTGATGTTTGTTCCATTAGAAAGATCCGCCAGCATACAGATATACTCAAGGTAGGTCATATCCTCCACATCACCGACCTGGTCATCAAACATGCCCAGCTCGTTAAGGCAGGCGATGGTTTCGCACCAGCCTGGATAACGAAAGGTCCCCCGGTAAATAGACTCAACTTCAGGGATACCATAGAGATCGATATAAAAGATGGCATCGCTATTGGGGTATTCTTCAAACCCCCCGTAACCGTCCACCTGCTTAAAAGAATAGTTTTTCATCAACTCGCCACCGGCTATATTTACCTCTTGGCCCTGCTCCAGGAAACGGGCCGGGCATGTACAGGCTTCGATTGCCTCTTCCGGAGACCAGGAGAATTTATACCGCACCGGTTCGTTGGCCGCTTCCGGGGCCGGCAGACCGCCGCACCAGGAGCTAAACCTTTCGATTTTTCCGCCCTGCTCTTTGACTTCGTTAATAATTTTAACAGCAGACATATGATCGATGCCCGGGTCGAGACCAATTTCTCCCAGCACAGTTACGCCTGCTTCTCTGGCTGTTTTATCAAGTTCTTTTATTTCCGGAGATAAAAAGTTTGGGAAAACAATTGCGGTTTTTTGATCGATGCATTTTTTTATTACATAATGATCAAGAAACCGGGGCAGCAGGCTTACAACCAGGTCGGCTTCTTTTACAAGATGGTCGGTATCCTTGAGATCGAAGGCTACCGCTTCGCCGCGGGGATGATCACCAACCACCTTCCGGGCATTTTCAATAAACTTATCCACTACAGTAACCTTCAAATCCGGATCGCTTAACATATGCCCAACACAGGGTCCGGCAATCCTTCCTGCTCCAAAAACGAGTACATTTTTCATTTCGATTGACCTCCTTGTTTGAGAATCAGTTTACTGCCTGGCCAAGTTTCCCGCCGCATATGATATAAACTATCACATAAACGGCTTGCTGATTAAACCACCGCCCAAAACTTCTTCTCCATGGTAAAAGACGGCCGACTGCCCGGGAGTAACCGCTTTCTGTTTAGTTTCAAAAACCAGCCTGGCCATATCCTTTTCCGGGGGGTGCAGAACAGCCGGCACAGCGGGGGCCCGGTACCTTATTTTCACCTCTACCGGCACAGGTTCTTTGGGGGGCAGACCGGATATAAAGTTAAGCTTTTCCACCACCATGCCTGTGCTGTATACTTCATTTTCGGTTCCCACAATAACGAGGTTATTGGCCGCATCGATGTCAACCACGTAGAGGGGCTCGGAATAAGTTATCCCTAAACCTTTGCGCTGGCCGATTGTGTAAAAGGCGATCCCCTGGTGGGCGCCCAGCTTCTCCCCGGAAGTTGAAACAATATCACCCGGCCGGGCCGCTTCCGGGCTCATCCGTTCCATAAATGATCGGTAATCGTTGTCGGGTATAAAGCATATTTCCTGGCTTTCTTCTTTCCCGGCCACCTTGAGATTTCCTTTTTCTGCTTTTTCGCGGATCTCCTGTTTGGTCATCTCCCCCAGGGGAAAAATTGTCCTTTTTAATTCTTCCTGGGTGAGCACATAAAGCATGTAGCTTTGATCTTTTTGCCTGTCTTTGCCCCTTAAAAGTTTGTAGTAATCATTTTCCGAGTCATATTCTATACGGGCATAATGACCAGTGGCCAAATTTTCGATGCCCAGGCCCCGCGCTTTTTGAAGCAGGAACGAAAATTTAACAGTGCGATTGCATTCAATACAGGGATTCGGGGTCCGTCCCTTCAAATATTCGGAGGTAAAATTGCAGACAATGTGTTCATAAAACTCATCTTTCATGTTCAGCACATAATGAGGGATTCCAAGCAGGGCGGCGACTTTTTGAGCATCGAGGACCGCTTCATAAGAACAGCAGCTTTTAGCTTCTTCTCCTGCCTTTTCTTCAGATAAAGGATCAACCCACATCCGCAGGGTTACTCCTACCACATCATAACCGCTTTCTTTTAAAAGCATGGCCGCTACAGAGCTGTCCACGCCTCCGCTCATGGCAACAATTACCCGGCCCTCTTTTTTTGAAGCGCTCATTACATAATCCACCCCGGCATCTAAGCGCTGCCCGTTAAGACAAGCAGCAGAATAACGCAAGTTTTTCCATCTGCTCATTAAAGCTGGAATAAATTATACACGAGGCGGGAGTATTTTTACAATTACCCGGCCCGGTTTCTAGATGGTATTACCCTCATTGCCCGGGGAATAAAAAACCGGCCTGAAAGCTTCAAGCAGGCAAAAAAGGCTAACCAGGCAGGACTACTATCAAGGGCGCTGCAAGGGGTGCCCGATCACCTGAAAAACCCTTAAAGGTCGCCCCTTAAATCCAGTTCATCTGCCGCCTTCTGCATCCCTTTTATTGTTTCCTCGATTAACTCTGTAACTTCCATGCCGAGGAGATTGGCTCCTTCTTCAATAATGCCCCGATCAACGCCGGCGGCAAAACCCTTCTGCTTCCACTTCTTTTTAACCGACTTGGCCGTCAAGTCGAGGATGCTTTTGCTGGGCCTCATTAACACCGTAGCCACAACCAGCCCTGTTAGCTCATCGATAGCATAGAGAACTTTCTCCATAGTTTCCACCGGTTCGACATCGGTGCAGATCTTCCAACCATGACTTTGCACCGCCCTGATGTAGTCTTCAGGCCACCCCTCTTCTTCAAGCATTTCCCGGGTTTTCAGGCAGTGTTCGTCCGGGTACTTCTCATAATCCAGATCATGGATCAGGCCTATGGCCCGCCACTTTTCAGGATCTTCGCCAAATTTTTCCGCAAAGTGGCCCATTACCGCCTCTACAGCCAGGGCATGCTTGATCAAAGCGTCATTCTGGTTATGCTTTTTCAACAGGGCCATCGCTTCTTCCCGTCCGGGTCTTTTCTCTGCCATATTTCCCACTTCCTTCACAAATATTTTTCAGTTCAAGCGTTACCAAAATATTAAAAAAACCAGCGCCAAAAGAAGAACCTGTTACCAGTGCGCAACCCTTCTCAAGAGCGCAAGCTGTATTAATTTCTTTCTTTCCAGAAGGCAAAAATCCTGCTTCACCGGCGCCACGTTATCTAAGTTCAGAAGAGGAATGTTTACAGGCAAGTTAAAAGGAACCCGGCTAAATAAATATTGTAAACAGCAGCCAGTTACATTATACTTTATAAGGAACATCTTGAGGTAAACCTAATTTTTCATTTTAAAAACACAAATACCAAGTGGAAAGCGGAGGTCAGATAATGAACGAGCAAGAATACAAAAACTGCCCAAATTGTGGAGAAGAAATCAAGCTGAAAGCAATTAAGTGCAGGTACTGTCCCTCTTTCTTAGAAAATAGTGAAGAACAGGGCGGAGCAGCGGGCGCTGATGAAAAAGGGCCGGATACCCCTTCCGGCAGGCAGATTCCCCCGGAACCGCAGGGAACCATTCAAGACAGTGGCCATGATTTTGCTTCAAAAGGCAAGGGCTTTTTAGCTTCTCTTTTTGATGTCAAAATAACAGAAATGGTCACCCCAAAAATTATCCGCGTTCTATATATACTGGGGCTACTGGCCATCGGGCTGGGAATGTTTACAGCAATTATATCCTCCATTATTACTGTGGGCACAGCAGGATTCGGAACTGTTGTCATCACCCTGATTATGGCGCCGGTAGGGGCATTTATTGCCGTTGTTTTCCTGCGGGTTTACCTGGAACTAATCATACTGTTCTTTAATATCTTCGACCAGTTGAAAGAAATAAAAGCCGATTTGAAGCAGCAGGAAAAATAACCTGCTGCTTCTCATTCTTTTTCGTAATCCAGGCTATTTCAAGCCGCACAAATATTCCAACCTGCCTGTTCAGATATGGCTTTAATAATTGAGCCGCTTTGTTGGAGACAGCTAGCTGCGCAGTTTTAATGCAAATAAAGAGGACAAAACCAGCAGGCCGACTGCGATAATGACACTTGATAAGTCTCCAGTTTGAAAGTAAGCGACAAGATTTAAAATTGCTATAATGATCATGGCTGCAATTGCAAGTTTAGTTGCCATTTTAACTCTCCCTATGCGATAGATAAATATTATAAATATACTTTACCATAAAAAAATATTAAATGACAGATTATGGCGGTTAAAGGCCCTTTACATTTATCAGATGCTGCGGCTACAGGCTATCTGTATTCTTTCTAAAGAAAGACCTTTGCTAGAACATCATCGAGCCTATGAACAATAGCATCGATATCATCCCTGGTAACATTTAAAGGCGGCGCAATTATAACCCCGTCCCCACTGATGCCATCGGCACAACCGCGTGACCCGTAAAGAACCAGGCCCATCTCCAGGGCAGTGTCAACTACAGCGTTGGTGATATTTTCAGAAGGGTCAAAAGGCTGCCTGGTTTCTTTGTCCCGAACAAATTCCATCCCCGCAAAAAAACCTATCCCCTCGACGTGGCCGATTTCCGGGTATTTTTCTTCCATTAATCGCAGTTGCCCCAGCAGATAGCTTTCCAGGTTCCGGGTATTATCCAAAAGCTTATTATTTATAATATAGTTGACCACTTCCAAACCGGCCCTTGTCGCCACCGGGTTGCCCCCGAAAGTATGACCATGCGCAAAACTACCCGAATTATTTTTAAAAGCCTGGTAAATTTTATCCCGCATGATCGCAGCGCCCAGGGGGATATAACATCCGCCCAGGCCCTTGGCCATGGCGATTATATCGGGAACCACACCCCAGTGTTCCAGAGCAAAAAAGCGCCCTGTCCTGCCCGCCCCGCTCATCACCTCGTCGGCAACAAGCAGGATGTTGTAACGATCACAGATATCCCTCAGCAGGGGCCAGTAGCCTGGGGGAGGCACTGATACGCACAGCGAAGAGCCGACCACCGGTTCACAAATCACGGCAGCAATATTTTCCGCTCCTTCCCGCCTGATAACCTGCTCCAGGTCCTGGGCACACTCCAGGCTGCAGGAGGTTCGTTCCCGAGCGAAAGGACAGTGATAGCAGTTGTGCGGAGCAGCATGCGGAAAATCAAGAAGCATTGGTGAATAACGCTTGCGCCGCGAAATATTGCCGCCTGCAGAAAGAGTTCCCAGGCTGTTGCCATGAAAACTCTGCCATCTGGATACAACCTTGTATTTAGAAGTTTCCCCTAACTCAATAAAATATTCCCGGGCCACCTTGATGGCATATTCAACTGCCTCGGCGCCTCCGGAAACAAAAGTCACCCGGTTATTATCGCCGGGAGCCAGTTCATCCAGCAACCCGGCTAATTGCCTTGCAGGAGCATTGGTAAACTTAAACCGGTGCGTAAAGGTTACTTTGTCCAGTTCTTCTTTTATGGCTTCGATGACCTCGGGGACGCCATGCCCGATATTGCTGGAAACCTCTCCACAACAGGCATCAAGGTACTCTTTGCCTTCTGAGTCCTCAAGGACCATCCCTGCTGCTTTTACTATTTCCGGATAACTCTTATTGAGATAAGGGTAAAATAGTCGATCCTGCATATTCACTAACACCCTTTCTTAAATTATTTGCTTCTCATTCCTGGATCACCATATGAAACATACTTTAAAGCGGGCAGTTTTCCATAAAACAGCCCGCTCATATTATCCCTGTCAGGCATTATTGCCATTACAGTTTTATTATTGTCAACGGTAACTGAGAAGCTTTTAATATCGGGCTCCATTATTCTTCCATTAACTTGTGCCTGATAAAAGTGTTATTGTATTTTGCATATATTACACCGGGTTCTTCGACATTTCCATATATTTCTGTTCCTACAGGAAGATAGTTGGCAATGTAATATTTTTCCCCTTTAACCATGGGTTCTGTTTGTGAAACCTCTTTTTCTATTATTCCAAGGAGCTCCCACTCATCTGGCAGCTTCTGTTTCGTATGTCCTGTTTCTCCAAATAAATCATCGCCTGAGGAAATCATGGGCTTGTAGGCCCATAAAACTTCTTCTTCGCTCTTGCACCCTGTAAAGATTACCATAAATACAAGGATTAAGATTAACGCACAAGGATAAGTCATTTTTTGCAAATTTATCACCTTGCTAATCTTTCTTTCCCTTCATGAAAATTCCTGCTATATTTTACAAAATTCATAATTCATTAGCTCTGCTCAGGTTTAATGTGTTGAAAATTGCAGCAAAATAAAACCCCAACTCTTTAGCCGGAGCGCTGGCCGGCGTTATAAGAGAAAAGGGAGAAGCTGAAATGCAGGCAATCGGAGCCGGTTCCCTAAATCAAGCCATGAAAGCGCAGCACCTTCATTTAATCTTTTCTAACTCATCAATGAAATCATTAATGCTTTTTGAAACTTTCATTCGCACAAGCCATCCTATTCCGATTATTTTAGGAGTAAAAGTGCCCGATTAGTTAAAGGATGGTAGTTGCGGCAAGATTTCCGGTAAAATCAACACCGGACATTTTGGCGGCGGGAGGGTAAAAAAATACAGGGCTTTAGCAGGCAGAGCAGGTCAAAATCACCGTGCA
>PWFM01000048.1 GCA_003553895.1 Syntrophomonadaceae bacterium
ACGGTATTGACCAGAAGGCCCAGTCCGCCGGCTTGATCGGTCTGAATTAGCCCGACGTAACAAAAAACAGCCAGGGCCACCAGAAGGATACCTTTAACCTGGTTCTGCATATCGGAACCGGGCCGCTTTTTCCGTTTCCTGGGCAAAGATACTCAGCCACCTTGTTTAAATTTGAAGAATTTCAACTAAACTGCATTATAAAACACTTGTTCATGAAAGTAAAGCTGCCAGCAATAATATTATCCGGAACCGGCCGCGCCGTCTCCGGTCAAAACAGTCATGCCCAGCGGAGCGAGGGTGAAATGCATTTTATCGCCCACTAATATTTCTCCTTCCAGGTGCAGGGGGCGCGGTTCGCTTAAAGATATCTTAAGTTCCGGAACCCGGTACATAGAAACCTGGGCTAAATGTTTCAACTTGCCGGAAAAAACTTTCGGGAAATGATAGGCCAGCTTCAGGCGGTTCAGGCTGTCATCGAAAACACAGATATCAAAAAGGCCGTCGTCCTGGATCGCGTCGGGGACAATTTTCATACCCCCGCCGTAAGCCTGGCCGATGCCAACCGCCACCAGGAGGGGGCTGGACTTAACGGGCCCGTTGCCGATGTCGATCTCCGCTTCCACCGTCCGGTAAGAAAACAGTTTTTCCAAAAAGGCGTAAGTGTAAGCAGAGGTGCCTTTAAAAAACTTAATGCCCAAATTGACCCGCTCTGCTACAGAGGCATCGAAGCCGACGCCCACACTATTTATAAAATAGCGGTCCATTACCTGTCCCAGGTCGATAGCGCTGGTTCTGCCCGCCAGGAGGGCTGTGCAGGCAGCTCCGATCTCTTCCGGCATCCTTATGGCAGTGGCAAAATCATTACCCTTGCCTCCGTGGACCGCCGCCAGCACAGCGCCGCTGCCGGCTATCCCGTTTAAAACCTCATTAACGGTGCCGTCGCCCCCGACGGCAACGATGACTTCATAGCCTTCGGCAGCTGCTTTTTTTGCGGCTTCAATACCGTCGCCCCTGCGCCTGGTCAGATAAATATCGTAGTCTGCGCTTTGTTCCTTGAATACTTTCTCAATGGCCGGAAGCAGCGATTTCGCTTTACCGGCGCCGGCAATCGGGTTAACTATGAATTTGTAGCTCTTCACTTTTCCCCTTCCCTTCATCAACTGTATTCTTTTGTCGGAGAGTCTTTAGCCAACAGGGCTGCCCGGTAAGGCAGCCCCGTGTTCCAACTACATTAGATTATAACATTTAACAGGAGAATTTTCTTTCCAACTTTTTCATGGTTTCAACGATACCACCATACTCCAGTTCCGAGTAGTGCAGCATGGCCGGACCCGAAAAGCCCTGTTCTCTGATATCACAGGCTTTTCGAGAAACTTTCTCCCGAATATGGTCCCAGTAGGGATGATCGAAACAATCCACCGGTTCCGTAAGTTTGCCGTTATGGACACAAAAGCCGAGAGCGCTTACTACCGGCGGTCCATCAAAGTAGGAAATGCTGCAGCCCATTTTGACCGGCATTAACGGTCCGGTATGGCTGCCCCGCATAAAACCGGCCACATAATGTCCGATACTGTAGGGGGAAAGGATTTCGCCGGTTGCGGGAAAGTCACCCTGACAGCGCGCCAGCATAACCGGATCGTCCTTACCGACATAAGCGCCCGCTATATTATGCAGGCGGGTGGTGCTTGCTGCAGTGGCCTGCTGACCGGTAGCCCGGGAATAAATAGCAGAAACCACAAACCTTTCGTTGTCGCGCAGCAAAGCGGCAATATCGTAAGCTTCTTCCGGGGTTTGCAGCTCAATAATCCGGTCTTTTTCTGTATGCTCCACGTCAAGGATAACAAACTTAAAACCCTGGCTAATTTTTGGCGACAGTATTAAACCAGAACAATGCATCGGATCGGCAAAGCTTAAATATAAAGGCAGGTTGTAGGCCCCCGGGTCGGTTTTGTCCGCGGCAAACAGCAAGAATGGCTCCGCCTTACGCTCTTCTATCTCCATTTCCGCTACCGCCGGGCCCAGCCCTTTAACATTGCCCGAAAACGCATCGCTTAATAAATCCTGGCCGGCGCCGTACAGGCCCTGTTCCTTAGCCTTTTCGGTCCCGCACACAAAAGCGTCCCAGGCCAGCTTATGGAGTTCTTCACAGCCCTCACCATGGTTATGACAAAAAAGGATCGCCACATCGTCTCCGGTACTGCCAACATAATAATCGGTAATTAATTTGCCCAGTTCCTGTTCAATACAATTCCTGACCTCTTCGATCAATGCTTCGCTGGGCCGGATATGCCCTCCGATACTGCCAATGTCGGCCTTAATAACACTCAAGGTAGTTTTCATCTTTTGCCCTCCCCTGTTATTTAGTGCGCTTGCCCTTCGAATCGCTACATGATCTTCGCTATGCTTATATTGCCTGATTGTTTCCCTGGTTATTTATTTTCTACTACTTCAGAGAAAATCCTTCATTTCTGATAAATTAAAACAGGGAACGCCGTCTGCGCTCCCTGTTAATTATTTCGCCTGTTTCGGGGCTGTTTTTATTATTTTTCTTTTACATCCTCAGAAATATCAATAATAATCGGCATGATCATAGGCTTTCGTCCGGTATGGTTGTAAAAGTAATTATTTGCAGAATCCCTGATCCGTGATTTTATTTTGCTCCACTCCTGGATTTTCTGTCGCCCAATCCGGTCTATGGTTTTGCCCAGTTCACGCTTGGCCCCTTCAATCATATCTTCAGCTTCCCTGACATAAACAAAACCGCGGGTGATAATCTCCGGACCGGCTAAAATTTTGTTTTGATCAGGATCCATGGCCAGGATGATAATTACGATTCCGTCTTCCGAAAGCATCTGGCGATCGCGGATAACTACTTCCCCCACATCACCCACACCGAATCCGTCCACCAGGACCCTGCCGGCAGAAACCGAACCGGCCATTCTGCCCCAGCCATCAGAAAACTCCATTACATGGCCCGGTTTGGCTAAAAATACGTTTTCTTCCGGAATGCCCAGTTTACTTGCTGTCTTAGAACATTTCGCCTGCTGCCGGTACTCACCGTGCACGGGAATAACATAGTTGGGGCGCAGCAGGTTAAGCATCAGCTTTATTTCTTCTTCACTGGCATGACCGGAAACATGGACCCCGGAAATGGGCTTGTAAATAACATCCGCTTTGAGCTGGAAAAGGTTATTAACCGTCCTGGCTACCAGTTTTTCATTGCCCGGAATCGGATTGGCGGCAATAATAACCGTATCGCCGGGCTGAATATGGACCTGGCGGTGCTCGGACTGCGATATCCGGGTCAGGGCCGACATCGGTTCGCCCTGGCTGCCGGTGGTAATCAAAGCAACCCTTTCCGCCGGAAAATCTCTAACCTTGTCGGTATCTATTAACATTCCTTTCGGTATTTTCAGGTAACCCAGCTCCGTCGATATATCCACCGAGTTGACTATACTCCTTCCGACCACACAAACCTTGCGGTCATAACGCTCTGCTGCGTCAATGACCTGTTGGATTCGATGGATATTGGAAGCAAACGTAGCCAGTATAATCCTGCTCTGGGAAAGGCGGAAAATCTCGTTGATATTTTCGCCGACTTCTTTCTCCGATAAGGTGTAACCGGGGCGATCGGCATTGGTCGAATCGATCATGGCCGCGACCACCCCTCTCCGTCCCAGTTCGGCCAGTTTATAATACTCGGTTATTTTTCCGTCCACCGGGGTCTGGTCAAACTTGAAATCGCTGGTATAAACTACCGTCCCCGCAGGTGTTACTACAGCAACACCGACGCAATCTGGGATGCTGTGGTTGGTCCTGAAGAACTCCAGCTGAAAATTATCGGAGAGGCTCAGGTTTTGATCGGGGTTTATTTCCCGCATATCAATATTGTTAACCGGATTTTCCATGAATTTTGCTTCAAGCAGGCCCAGGGTCAAGCGGGTCCCGTAAATCGGAGCATTCAACTCCTCGATTATATAAGGTATGGCCCCGATATGGTCCTCGTGGCCGTGGGTCAGGATTACACCCAGGATGTTTAGATCCTGTTCCAAAAGGTATGAAGTGTCCGGAATTACTATATCCACTCCCAGCATCGCTTCATCGGGAAACTTCAACCCGGCATCCATAATAATGCATTCTTTTCCATACTGCAGGGCAAACATATTCTTGCCGATTTCACCAACCCCACCCAGGGGGATTACTTTTATATTTTTATTTTTCTTATTCTTTTTTGCCAAAATAAACCTCCATCAATCTTGTATACTGATTTCATAATATTGCTGCCATAAACTGAAATGCGCTCTGACGCCTTTAGAACGCCAAAATAGCATAAATTAAACCCTTTTGGAAGACATCAATTGCCGGTATGGCCAAAACCGCCATCACTGCGCCTGCTCGCGGGGAGTTCTGAAACCTCTGTTATAATCGCCTTCGAAACGGGACAAAGAACCATCTGGGCAATCCGATCTCCTCTTATGACCACAAAAATCTCCGGGCCCAGGTTGATCATGATTACCTTAATCTCGCCGCGGTAATCAGAGTCAATTGTGCCCGGTGAATTTAAAATCCCGATCCCCTTTTTTGCGGCCAGGCCGCTGCGGGGCCTGATTTGCAGCTCATACCCCGGGGGGACGGCCGCCAGCAGGCCGGTGGGGATCATGGCAATCTCTCCGGGGTCAATAGTTATTTGGCCTTCTACCGCGGCATGGAGATCCATCCCCGAAGCGCCTTCTGTCATATAACGGGGCAGGGGAATATCCCCTGCATGCCCGGCCCGTTTTAAGGGCAGGGTAACAGGCTCCCAAACCAAACGCTTTCTCCCTTCATAAACCGGTTATAACCGGGGCAAAAGCACGCTGTCGCCCCGGTTCAATGCCTTACATAAAAAACCCTAGCAGCTAGGGTTTTTTAAACCTTGGTGCTATCTATTTTTCGATCCGGGTTTACCGCCACCGCGGGGAGGCCTGCCTCCTCCGCT
>PWFM01000101.1 GCA_003553895.1 Syntrophomonadaceae bacterium
AAGGCCGCCCTGCGGGAGATGATTATCCCCGGCCTGATGGCGGTAGCGGTTCCCCTGGCCGTGGGGTTGATCCCCTTCCTGGGCAAGGCGGCCCTGGGCGGGCTGCTGGCCGGGGCGCTCGTTACCGGCGTTTTGCAGGCCATCAATATGGCCAATGCCGGCGGGGCCTGGGACAATGCCAAGAAGTACATTGAATCAGGGCACCACGGCGGCAAGGGCAGCGAAGCCCACAAGGCGGCCGTGGTCGGCGATACGGTGGGCGATCCCTTCAAGGATACAGCCGGCCCTTCGCTGAACATCCTGATCAAGTTGATGAGCATTGTCGCTCTTGTTTTTGCGCCGCTGTTCTTCTAAAGAAAAACCAGGCGCCCGGGATAAACCCGGGCGCTTTTTTATCAGCGCGAGACACAGTAAGGTGCAGCAAGGGAACGGAGCTGTTTGCTGCAGGGCAGCTATGTCGCGGGAGCGGGGCTGTTGACACATTTTCATTAAAAAGGTCCGCTCCTCTGTTTAATGACGGTTTCACGTTGCTTAACATGTTATATGTTAGACAAGCATGCCCTTTAAAAAAGAATACCATCTGATGGATGTAAATAGTAACATGCATTTTCGGGATAGATTTTACAAGGAAGGATTTGTTGATAGATCCTTTATAGAACGGGTTGCCCCTTTTCTTAAAACAGCTTCTAAAGAGAGGAGTTGTTCGCTATGAGCGATGAAATGGATTACCGCCGGGCCGGGGTGGACATTGATGCCGGCGAAGAAGCGGTGGAAAGGATCAAGGGCCTGGCCCGCTCTACTTTCCGCCCGGAAGTCCTGCAGGGCCTGGGCGGCTTTAGCGGTCTTTTTGCGCCCAATTTCAAGGACATCAAGGAGCCGGTCCTGGTGTCCGGCTGCGACGGGGTGGGGACCAAGTTGAGGGTGGCCTTTGCCGCAAAAAAGCATGACACGGTCGGCATCGACTGCGTGGCTATGTGTGTGAACGATGTTTTAGTCCAGGGCGCCGAACCGCTATTCTTTCTCGATTACATGGCCATGGGCAAGCTGGTTCCCGGGCAGGTGCAGGAAATTGTGGGCGGGATTGCCGCTGGCTGCAGGCAGGCCGGTTGCGCCCTGCTGGGCGGCGAGACTGCCGAGATGCCCGGGTTTTACCCTCCCGGCGAATATGAACTGGCCGGTTTCGTAGTCGGTATGGTTGACCGGTCCAAAATAATCAACGGTTCCGGGATTAAAGCCGGCGATGTCGTGGTGGGGCTGGCTTCAAACGGCCTGCACAGCAACGGTTATTCACTGGCCCGCAAGGTCCTGCTCGAAGAAGCCGGTTTAAAGCTTACCGATCACCAGCCCGGACTGGGCCTGAGTCTGGCCGAAGAGATGCTCAAGCCGACCTGGATCTATGTGCAGCCCGTCCTGGGAGCCCTGGAGAAGTTTACGGTCAAAGGCATGGCCCATATAACCGGGGGCGGTCTGCCCGGAAACCTGCCCCGGATTCTGCCCGCCGGCTTGAGGGCCGATATTGAAGTTGGGTCCTGGCCGGAGCATCCCATCTTTGCGATGATCAGTGAGCTGGGTCCGGTCAGGAGGGAAGAAATGTTCCGCGCTTTTAACATGGGGATCGGTTATGTCCTGATTGTTCCCGAGAGTGAGGCCGACGGCCTGGTCAAATATTTTAAGGATCAGGATCTTTGTGCCTACTTGATCGGGCAGATCAAGTCCGGTGAAGGGCAGGTTATACTGAACCACCTCTAGGTCCCGGTTAAATGGGCATGAACCGCTTAAAGGATTTACAGACCTTTAAGCGAATTCTTTTATAGCAGACCAGTAAATCTTCTATCCTGAAGGCATAAAGAAGGCAGGGCTCCAGCATTGATTTATTCCGCTATCTAAAACTATTACTGCCAGGAGGGCTGTAGTATGAAGCGAATTGCGGTACTTGCATCCGGCCGGGGCACTAACCTGGAAGCGATCCTGGAGGCGGTAGAAAGAGGAAGTATTGCCGGAGAAGTGGCCCTGGTAATCAGCGACCAGGCGGCGGCACAGGCTCTGCAGCGGGCCGGGAAACGGGGCGTGAAAGCCCTGTTTATAAACCCCCGGGATTACGGCGGCCGGGAGCAGTATGACCGGGCCATTGTCGATCAGTTAAAAGAAGACCGGATCGACCTGGTGGCTTTAGCCGGATTTATGCGCCTGCTGTCGGCCTACTTTGTCAATGCATACCCGATGCAGATCATGAATATCCATCCTTCTTTGCTGCCTGCTTTTCCCGGTTTAGACGGGGTGGAGCAGGCTTTTGATTATGGGGTTAAGGTTACCGGGTGCACGGTCCATTTTGTTGATGAAGGGCTGGATACGGGGCCGGTTATATTACAGGAAGCGGTCCCGGTAATTCAGCATGATACAGTGGAAACGCTGCACCAGCGCATCCATGCCTCGGAACATCGTCTTTATCCGACGGCGATAGACCTGTTTTGCAGGGAAAAATTGAAGGTAGAAGGAAGAAGGTGTAAGATAATTGACTGAAAAGCGCAGAGCCCTGATCAGCGTATCGGACAAAACGGGGATAACTGAGTTTGCCCGGGAACTGGCCGGTCTTGGTTTCGAAATTATTTCCACCGGCGGGACGGCCGGGACTATGCGCGATGCCGGCCTGGAGGTAACCGATGCCTCTGAAGTGACCGGTTTTCCCGAAATTTTAGGGGGCAGGGTCAAAACCCTGCATCCAAACATCCACGCCGCCATCCTGGCCCGCCCGGATTTGGAAGAGCAGCGCCGGGAACTGGAGAAGTACGGGATTGTTCCCCTGGAACTGGTGGTGGTTAACCTCTATCCTTTTGAGCAAACTATCGCCCGGGCCGGGGTAGGCCACGCGGAAGCGGTGGAGAACATCGATATAGGGGGGCCGACCATGCTCAGGGCGGCGGCCAAAAACCATGCTTACCTGGCGGTGGTGGTCAACCCGCAGCGCTACGGCCCTGTAATTGAAGAGCTTAAATCGGGCGGCAAACTGAGCGCTGAAACCCGCATCAGCCTGGCGGCTGAGGCTTTTTCCCATACGGCCGGTTACGATGCGGCCATCGCTTCTTACTTTAATGCCCGCCCCGAGACCGGGGCCGGATTATACCCGGAACGCCTGAACCTTTCCTATAAAAAGATCCAGGGCCTGCGGTACGGGGAAAACCCCCAGCAGGAAGCGGCTTTTTATGCTTCTGCCGGTGAACCGCACGGCCTGGCGGCGGCTAAACAGCTGCAGGGAAAGGAGCTTTCTTTTAATAATTTGAACGATCTTAATGCGGCCTGGGAGGCGGCGCTTGAATTCAGGGAACCGACCGCTGTGGCGGTCAAGCATGCCAACCCCTGCGGGGTCGGCTCGGCAGACAACCTGAAGGATGCTTACTTGCTGGCTTTTGAAGCCGATCCGATCTCTATTTTCGGCGGGGTCCTGGCTTTGAACCGGCCCGTGGACGCCGCTGCGGCCAGGGAAATGAGCAAAATATTTCTTGAAGTAATCGCCGCTCCCCACTTTACGGAGGAAGCGGTTGCAGTGTTCAAAGCCAAGAAGGATATCCGCCTGCTGGAGGTGGCTTTGGAAGAAAGCGGGCGGGACCGCTTTGATATAAAAACAGTATCGGGCGGGATCCTGGTTCAGAGTATCGACCGGGAGGCGGTAGATGTAAAGGCCGGCAAAGTGGTTACCGAGAGAGCGCCTACCGATGAAGAATGGGCCGCCCTCGAGTTTGCCCAGAAAGTGGTCAAGCATGTGCGTTCCAACGCTATTGTTATCGCCGGGAAAAACATGACCCTGGGAGTGGGCGCCGGCCAGATGAGCCGGATCGGCGCTGCCGGCATTGCCCTTAAGCAGGCCGGCGAAAAAGCAAGGGGGGCGGTGCTCGGATCTGATGCCTTCTTTCCCTTCCCCGATACGGTCGAAGAGGCGGCTAAAGCCGGAGTGAGCGCTATTGTCCAGCCCGGCGGTTCCCAGAAAGACCGGGAATCGATCGAGCTTTGCAACCGCAATAACCTGGCCATGGTCTTTACCGGCCGTCGTTATTTTAAACATTGAGCCGGGTTTTGATCCACGGCAGGAATGGTTTCGAAAGCAATATCAGGGAGGTGAAGGTAAATGCGTGTTTTGATCGTTGGCGGGGGCGGGCGCGAGCATACCCTGGCCTGGAAACTGGCTCAGAGTCCGCTTCTGGAAAAACTTTACTGCGCTCCCGGCAACCCGGGGATTGGCCGGGTGGCGGAATGTGTTGATATTGCCGCAGACGATATAGAGAACCTTAAGAACTGGGCCCTGGATAAAAAGATTGATTTGACCGTGGTCGGCCCGGAAGCGCCCCTGGTGCTGGGATTGGCCGACAGCTTCAGGAAAGCCGGCCTGAAGGTATTCGGGCCCGGCAAAGATGGGGCCCGGCTTGAAGGAAGTAAGGTTTGGGCCAAGCAGAAAATGAAGGAATGGGGTATCCCTTCGGCCGCCTTTGCCGTTTTTGAAGACTTTGAAGATGCCCGCAGCCACCTGGCCCGTTTTTACGGGGGAGCGGTCGTAATCAAGGCGGAAGGCCTGGCGGCCGGAAAGGGAGTTACAGTGGCCTCTGGGCCGGCTGAAGCGGAGCAGGCTTTATATGATATTATGATTGAACGTAAATTCGGCGATGCCGGAGACCGGGTAGTCATCGAACAGTGTCTGAGCGGAGAAGAAGTTTCTGTCCTGGCTATCACCGATGGCAAAGAGCTGGTCTTTATGCCTTCGTCACAGGATCACAAGGCTATTTTTGAGGGCGATAAGGGGCCGAATACAGGTGGTATGGGCGCTTATTCGCCCGCTCCTGTCTATACGGCAGAATTGGCCCGCCAGACCGAAGAACAGGTATTTTGGCCCCTGTTGAACGGTTTTAAGAGCATGGGGATCGATTTCAGGGGTGTTATTTACGCCGGGTTGATGATTTCGGGTGAAGATATCAGCGTTCTTGA
>PWFM01000118.1 GCA_003553895.1 Syntrophomonadaceae bacterium
ATACCGGTAAAGGCAGGTCCTTGATCAAAAGTCTTGTTTATAAGTCAATTTTTTATCTCGAGCATAAAAAGCCAGTTTAACCCGCCCCTGCTGCAGCTCTGGAATCAAAAATCGCAGGAAGCCGGAGAAAAACCAGCTTTCGCTCAGCTGTTCATGTTTATGTAGTAATCAACAATCCACTCTTTTAACTCTTCAGCCAGCGGGGTAAAATAGTGTTCGGTAATAAGGGCTATCTCGGAATTATCAACAGCTTCCATGAAAAACTGAAATGGAATCATAGACAGGGCTGCCACTATGATATAGATAAAAATTACTCCAACGACAGCACCCAGGAGCCCTCCTCCTATCCGATTTAAAAAACCGATCACCGGGAGGCGGTTGATCCAGCGGAACCCGCCGGAAAACAGGCGAAATACAATACTTAGAATAATAAAGAGTCCTAAAAATGCCAGGATTCCGCCGATAAGCTGGGGCCCCTGTTCAAGAGCCACTTCCAGGCCCATGTTTTCAATTAATTCATGATGGGGAATAATATTATCAACATTGATATACTCGGCCAGCGCTTCGCTGAACATTTTACTGCCCCAGAAGGATAGCAGAATCACTACGAAAAAGCCAACAATGTCAAATAATTGTTTGACCATACCGCGTGAAAAACCGCTTATTAAATGCAGGAAAAAAACCACCAGCAAAAAAATATCAAGCCAATTCATCATTTTTCACCATTTTCCCAGTTTTTTACCGGCTGAGACTGCTCCTCCTTTCGGCCCTCCTTGAGCTTAAGGAGTTCGTCAGCCAGGTTGAGGGCGGCTAAAACTGCAATCTTCTGCTTGCTCATATGGATATTCTGTTCAGCCAGCGATTTCATCAGCTGATCAACGTAACGGCCAACTCTGTACATATCATCAGTAGAGGAGGAACCCCTCAAAATGTATTCTTCCCCCATAATTTTAACTGTTACCCTGTTTTTAGCCTTATCCTCCATTTAATCGCCCGCTTTCCCGTCAAAAAACCGGAATATCGCCGTATTGTTTTTATTCGAGATAAGCCGCGGTTATCCTGCCTGGTTAGCTGCGCAATACTGCTCCCAGTTCAAACAGGGCTTTTTCAATATTGTCCTGGGCTTGATTAATTTCGGCTTCAGTCAGCGTCCCCTCATCCCGCCTGAACGTTATTGAGTAAGCCAAACTGCGTTTACCCGACGGAATTTGTTTGCCTTCATAAAGATCGAATAAATTCACCTGGCTGACCAGTTCACCGCCTGCTTCCCGGATGGCAGTTTCCAGCTTTTCAGCCGGAATCTCCCGGGGCACAACAATGGCCAGGTCCCTTTTAGCGGCTGGAAAACGGGGAAGGGGAACTACCCGGGGAACCAGGTTTGCTTTGGCGCAGAGCAAGGGCAGGTCAATTTCACAAACCGTTACCGGTTGATCAATTTCCCAGGCTTCAGCCACATCAGGATGAACCTGGCCCAGGTAGCCAAGTTCTTCACCCCCGGCCTTGATCACCGCACACCGGGCCGGATGGCTAAATGGCATCGCTGCCGGGATAAAAGTGACCTCTTCTACCTGGAGTCGATGAAATAAGGTCTCCAGGGCCCCCTTTACGGCAAAAAAATCTGCCTCCCTGGAGGGAACAAGCCAATTAGGTTCCGGGACCTGCCCGGTCACAGCCAGGCCCAGCTTCATCCGTTCTTCAGGTAAATCCTCCAGGGGCAGAGAGCCTGCTTCAAATACAGCCCCCAGTTCAAAAAGAAGCTGGTTTAGTTCCCGGTGACTGTAATTATGCCGCACCGTCTTCAACAAACCGGGCAGCAATGTGGTGCGCATTACCGACTGCTCTTCTGAAAAAGGGTTTTGGACCGGCACTGGTTTTGTTCTCGGGTCATCATCCGGAAACCTCAACCTGGACAATGCAGCCGGGTTGATAAAAGAGTAAGTGATACACTCATAATAACCGCAGGCGGCCATTACATCACGGACCAAATCATGCACTTTTTCTTCATATGACTTGACATTTCCAAGCAGCTCTCCCCTGGGCAGCGTAACCGGTATCTTGTCATAGCCGTATAACCGGGCTACTTCTTCGATAATGTCTTCTTCAATCTGCACGTCGCCCCGCCGCAAGGGAACAGTTATGTCTAAACTCCCCTGGTCGGTTTCATTAATTTTAAAATCGAGCCTGGAAAGCAGATCGACTACAACCTTTTTATCCAGTTCCAGGCCCAGCACCCGGCTGATTTTCCCAGGATCAACCATTATCCTGCTTTCCCGGCTGGGAGCTTCATTTCGATCAACCAGGCCGCGCAAAACCCGGCCCCCGGCCAATTCGTGCATCAATAAAGCAGCCCGATCCTGAGACCAGGTGACCGCTTCCGGGTTGACGCCCTTTTCAAAACGCTGGGAAGCCTCCGAAGGCAGGTTAAACTGGCGGGCTGTTCGCCTGATACTGGTGGGGTTAAAAGAAGCAGCCTCGATTAAGACTTTCTGTGTAGCGTTATTAATTTCTGTATCTTCCCCACCCATCACTCCGGCCAGGGCTACCGGTCTCCTACCGTCGGTGATAACCAGGGCTTCAGGACTCAGAGTCCGTTCAATACCGTCAAGGGTCACCACTTTCTCGCCTTTTCCAGCCTTTCTAACTAAAATTTCACTGCTGTTAAGCAATTCCAGGTCAAAAGCGTGCAGGGGCTGTCCAAATTCCCACATCACGTAGTTGGTAATATCAACCACATTATTGATGGGTCGGATCCCGGCTTTTAACAACCTCAGCTGCAGCCAAAGGGGTGATTTGCTAATCTCTATTCCTTCAACAGCACGTGCTGTATAACGGGAGCACAGTTCGCTGTCTTCAATGTTCACAGCAATAATATCCTCGAGGTCCGGACCCTTTTCAGGTGGCGAAAGGCGGGGCATCCTGACTTTCCGCCCGGTCAGGGCGGCAACTTCATGGGCCACACCGATCATACTAAGGCAGTCGGGGCGATCGGGGGTTAATTCCAGGACAATAACCTGATCGCCAAAGCCCAGGAGTTGATCTACCGGTTCGCCGGTTTTTGAATCCCCATCCAGGATCAGGATTTCATCTTCCAGACCCAGTTCCAACCCCAATTCCTGGGCAGAACAGAGCATTCCAGGAGAACTAACTCCATGAATATCCACTTCCTCTATCTTACGCCCGCCGGGCAGTTCCGCGCCGGGTCTGGCTGTTGGAACTTTGTCGCCGATCTGCATATTCTTAGCGCCGCAAACAATTTTTAAAGTTGTGCCGCCAATATCGGTATCCACCAGGGTAAGATTGCTCCGCCCCGGGTGCGGTTCCATGGCCTTAATTTCACCGACCACTACCATGGGAAGAGCGGTGCCGAATGTTTCCACCGCCCCTGCTTCTACTCCTGCAAAAGTTAAAAGTTCGGCCAGTTCTTCGGCTGATAGGCCCGGATCGATATATTCTTTAAGCCATTCATAGGAAACTCGCATCTATTTTCCTCCTCCAATCAATATTCGATAATCCGGTTTAACTAAATTGTTTTAAAAAGCGCAGGTCATTGGAAAAAAAGAGGCGCAAATCACCGATACCGTATTTCAGCATGGCAATCCGCTCGATCCCCATCCCGAAAGCGAAACCGGTTACTTCCCGCGGATTATAGCCCGAAACCTCTAAAACCCTGGGATGGACCATGCCAGAACCAAGAATTTCAAGCCATCCGGTATAACTGCAGGTCCGGCAGCCTTTCCCACTGCACATGATGCAGGATATATCAACCTCTGCGCTCGGTTCGGTAAAAGGGAAAAAGCTGGGCCGGAAGCGGACCCTCTGCTCCGGGCCAAACATCTCCCTGGCAAACAAGTCAAGCGTTCCCTTTAAATCGGCAAAAGTAATGTCTGTATCGACCACAAGTCCTTCACACTGGTGGAACATTGGTGAATGGGTAGCGTCATCGTCTCTGCGATAGACTTTGCCCAGACAGATTATGCGCACCGGCAGTTTGGGCGCCTGCCTTTCCATGGACCGGATCTGCACCGGCGAAGTATGAGTGCGCAGCAGAAATTCATCGGTAATGTAAAAGGAATCTTGCATATCCCGGGCCGGGTGATCGGCCGGTATATTCAGGGCTTCAAAATTGTAATAGTCCGTCTCAATATCGGGCCCATAAGCAAGCTGGAAACCGAGGCCGGTAAATATTTCTTTGATTTCATCGATGATCATGGTCAGGGGGTGCCGCTGGCCAACAGTGGCCGGCCACCCGGGCAGGGTAACATCAATCCGTTCTTTTTCCCACTTTTCCTGGCGCTGTTCATCCTGGAGAGACTGTTCCCTCAATTCAATAACCCGTTCCAGCTCTTCCCGCAGGGCATTGGCTTTTTTGCCGATAACGGGCCTGTCTTCGGCCGGAACGCTGCCCAGACTGCGCAATAGCCTGGTCAGTTCGCCTTTCTTGCCCAGGTAGCGCACTTTTAAGGTTTTAAGCTCCTCCAGGTCGCTAACCCCTTCAATTTTGTTCTTTGCTTCATCTTCCAATTCTTTTAACTTGTCCAGCATTTATTAACACCTCCGGATAATAAAAAAACCCTCCAAAAAGAGGGACGAAAGATTAACTTCCGCGGTACCACCCAGTTTAGCTACCGCACAGCTCACTTGAAATCTTTAACGGGATTAGCCGTATCCATCCTACCGGGCCGGTTAAAGGACCCTTCAGCGGAAAAGCTCAGAGAGCGAAATTCGGCCGGGAGCGCCGGGACGGTTTACAGTCGAGACCGTTCCTCCCTTGGCGGCGCCTGTTTCCCAGGCTTACTAAACTCCTTCATCGCCATGCTTATTCAAATATAATAGCATTATAGCATTAAGCAACCGGCGCATCAAGGCACTTTTAGCCCGGCAGCGGGTCCTCAAAACCCGCGCTGGCGCACGATTTCATATAAGATCAT